>NC_021039.1:2562921-2573208 GCF_000210095.1 Ruminococcus champanellensis 18P13 = JCM 17042 | reverse complement strand
GGGTGCCTTTGAAAAATCATTTTGAATGCTGCGTTTCTACTTGACAAGCGGCCTTGAATATGGTATAATACCATATATCACGCACCATTAGCTCAGTTGGTAGAGCAACTGACTCTTAATCAGTGGGTCCTGGGTTCGAGTCCCCGATGGTGCACCAAACGGCCCGTTGGTCAAGAGGTTAAGACTCCGCCCTCTCACGGCGGCATCGCGAGTTCGATTCTCGCACGGGTCACCAGCATTTCAAAATGCTTTAGTCGGTGTTTATGGCGATGAGGTTCCACCCGTTCCCATTCCGAACACGGAAGTTAAGCTCATCTGCGTTGAAAATACTTGGTTGGTGACGACCTGGGAAGATAAATCAACGCCGGCACAAAACAGTGCAGAGCTTTTGCTCTGCACTCTCTATTCCTCCATAGCTCAGTCGGTAGAGCACCTGACTGTTAATCAGGGTGTCACTGGTTCAAGTCCAGTTGGGGGAGCCAAGAAAAAAGCCTGAACATGTATGTGTTCAGGCTTTCTTGTTGTAGTACTTGTAGGAGGGACAGTTATGCACAGACAACCATATCAAGAGATTCTTAATCTGGAGGAGGAAAGGGCGGAGTACCTGAAGGTATGCAAGAGGAAAAGCCAGAAATATACCCTGTACACCCAGTGGCGTGCACATATTTACAAATTGCTGGAACGGGTTCCGTCAGAGGAGTATTTCTCTAATTTTACCCATTTCCTTATGCTACGAATCAGAGGAGCAAAGGATGTAGAGGCGATAGAACTTCAGGTTATGCTTACATTTCTTTCAATTTCCATTGGCTTGAATTGCTTCACTGAAGGTCTTGGACAGGTTGGGGCAACTCTTCTAATCGGAGTACCGCTGGCAATCATTATTAAAGATGTGCTAAGTGGTTATCATAAACGCAGATTTTATGAGGATTTGTTTTCAATCGCCCAGGAAGCATGGCAGACAAGGTGATAAAGAATTCGATAGGTGGGAGCACGGCGTATGCCGGTGAAAGGCGGACATTATGCAGATTTCAAGCAGATTCACCCTTGCGGTTCATATTCTCCTGTGTCTGGATACCTTCCGGGATCAATACAAGGTCACCAGCGAGTTTCTGGCAGGCAGCACCAATGTGCACCCGGTGATGATCCGGAAGCTGCTGGGTCAGTTAAAGACTGCCGGTCTGGTGGAGGTGACACGGGGCTCCGGCGGTGCAAGCATTGCAAAGCCCCTGGAGCAGATCACCCTGTTGGATGTGTACCGGGCGGTGGACAGTGTGGATGCGGATTCCCTGTTTCATTTCCACGAAAAGCCCAATCAGCTTTGCCCGGTGGGGCGGAATGTGCACGGGGTGCTGGATCCATGCCTTGCCCGTGCACAGCATGCGATGGAACGGGAATTACAGAGCGTCACCATGGCACAGGTGCGTGGAGAGTTGCAGCATCGGCTGGATACGGAGGAGTCGTGAGGATTCACGACTCTTTTTTTCATTGTACCTCTTGACATTACAACAGCGGTGTGCTATACTATGGTTGTAACAATAAATGTTACATCATGAATGGAGGTATTCTTATGAAACAGTACACGAAAATCACACTTGGAGCCGATAGCCGCACGGAGCTGCACGATAAGCTGGGGCTTACCGGTGCCGAGGTCAGCATCAACACCCTGCCGGCAGGGGCGGGCGTGCCCTTTGTCCACGCCCACAAGCAGAATGAGGAGATTTACGGTATCCTGTCCGGCAAGGGCAAGGCGGTGATCGACGGGGAGGAGATTCCTCTGACTGCCGGGGACTGGCTCCGGGTGGCGCCGGCGGCAAAGCGCCAGTTCTCCGCAGCTGCTGACAGTGCCATTTCCTATGTGTGCATTCAGGTGAAGGAGCACTCCCTTGCAGGTTTTACACAGGAGGACGCAGTGGTGGAATGATCCCTGCTGCCACACGCCCGGAGCATCCGCTCCGGGTTTTTTGTCTTCGGTACATCCTACAAAGGAGGTATAGCTGCTTTGTGCAGGGTTCCTATACAATTCGTTGAAAATAAACAACAGGTACATTCTTTGCCACCTTATACATATAAAACAAAATTCAGTTGACATTGCGTCGGAAAGATGGTAAAATAGCATAAAGGGCAGTTCGCCGGCACGAAATAAGGGGCGGTACTGCAAAGGTAAGGGGATCGGGTCATTATGAGTATGCAGACAGAAGCAGCCGGCATTCCGGCATATACACCGGTGGTTACCGGTTCAGTTAAACAATATGTATATAAACGGAAGGGCGGCTTGGTGGATCGACAGATCCGGCTGCTGGCGGAAGCTCCGAGAAGCGAGGATTGGGCATGTCGGGTGGAGCGGCTGGCGGCGGCATTGGTGCTGTTGCCGGAATCCGTTACCAGATTCTGCACCCGGACGGATACGTTGGAACAACTGGAGGAGGAGGTTCCCGGCGTGCATGCAAATGCCAGGGAAGCCCTGGAAAAGGAGGCTGCCGCCCTGTCGGATCGGGTGAGTCGGGACTCCCTGCCGCCGCTGGAGCTGCCCCAGAAGGAGGAGCAGTGGTGCACCCCGGCGTACTGCACCCGGGCGGCAGAAATCTGCGGCGCACGCATTGCCTGGTGCAAGGATGCCATGGCATTCGAGCCGGAATTTCTCACCCTGTCCGAAAGACTCCGGAGCCTGGTGCCGGATACGGGGGCGTTTGAACTGGCGCCGGTGGTGCTGCGGTCTGCCATGATCGACCAGGAGGTATTCACCACCGCCCGGACGGTGCTGACGGCACCGGTGTATGACTGGCTGCCCCAGGTGGCACTGCTGGAAATGAAATTTCACCGGCTCAGCCCGGAGGAGCGGCAGCAGCTATGCAGCGTGCCCATGCTGGAAAAGCTCATCGGGGCATTCAAGACCTGCATGGCGCTGGAGGATCGGATGGCGCAGGATCCGGTGTTCGGCAAGAAGGTATTCAAGGAGAAAAAACGCTGCCGGAAGCGGAACATTCCCTTCCTTTCCAGCAGCATCTATAAACAGTGCAAACAGCCCCAGGTGGCGGATATGCTGAAGAATCCGGATCTGCGGCAGTGTACGGTATGACAGGTGAGGGCATGAAGATGGACAAGGATTATCTGTTGAATCAGCAGCGGCTGACGGAGCTTGCCGCCGCATTCGGGGAGCGGTGCGCCCGGGCGCAGGAGGCTGCCCGGCAGGCGCATGCCGAAAACGAGCAGACCTATCAGCGTGCCAATGGGGATTTATACGCTGTTCCCAGAAGCCAGGTGGAAACCGATCTGCATGCCATGGAGGAGATGGTTGCGGAAATTCAACGGATCCAGAAAAAATTCCCGGCGGACGGGCCGCTGCTGTCGGAGGTGATCGCAGAAACCAAGCCCCTGCCCTTGCGGGGGAAGAAGTGCCTGGATGCGTTTTCCATGCATGCAAAGGCGTTTCTTTCCGCCGCAAAATCCCTGTGCGTGCAGCCGGCTGCCCAGGATGAAGCCGTGTGCGAGCGGCTGGCGGTATCCTACTGCAACGCAAGGGCACTGTACCAGGAACTGGACGCATTGCTGGATCGGGACTATCCCACAAGGGAGATCCGGGCACAGCTGCGCCGGGCTCGGGAGGATCGGGGAGAGCAGATCGACAGCACCTGCCGGGCGCAGTGTGATGTGACCCGGTGGCAGTCGTATGGGGAATGCCGGGCGCTATGTGAAGGGCTGAACCGGCAGGCGGCACAGGTGCGCAGCGATTTGCTGTCCTGTGACCGGCTGGGGGCGGAGGAAGCCCCCAAGCAGATCCTGCTGGGGCGGGCGGCATTCACCCTGTCCCCGGAAACGGAGGGGTTCTGGCAGGAAAATTTCCACCCGGATCCGGAGGCCTTCTGCTCCAACCCCTTTTATGTGGAACTGAATCCGAATTTTTCCTCCATTGTGGTGAACGCCACCGGCGCACAGATCGAAAGCCGGGAGTTTGAGAGCCTGTTGGTGAATTGGTTTTTGCAGTTTCTGGTATCCTTCCCGGTGAAGGCGCTGCACGTCTGCGGCATGCAGGGGGATCTGTCCGGTGTGGTATGCTCCCTGGTGTCGGAGCTGACCAACGGGGTGGGGGAGGCTGTCACCTTTGACGGCCCCAAAGCCACGGAGGATGCCATTGCCGCAGGGGTTGACCGGATCAGCAGCCTGATGGAGGAGCGGATCCGGTTCTACGGCAGAAAATACGCCAATATCTACGACTACAACGCCCATTGTCCGGATACGCCCCAGCCCTTTGTGCTGGTGGTGATCCACAACTATCCCTATGCCTTTGAGGAACGCTCCGTCCGGAAAAAGGTGGAGAATCTTCTGGAAAGCGGTGGGCGCTGCGGCATTCTCACCCTGCTGGTGAACCATACGGACGCCCGGCTGACCCGGTTCGGTGAGCCGGTGCCGCCCCTGGATGCGGACAGGTACGGCTCACTGGTGGTGACCTACACCGGGGAGGGCTGCTTCACCGCAGGGGGCAGAGCATACAGGGCGGACATTGCCCAGCCGGCGTTTTCGGAGGGGGCGCTGTGGCAGCTGCTGGCGGATTCCACAAGATATGTGTCCCGGCCCATCCAGCTGGATTCCCTGCTGCACGAAGCCTATGACCGGACGCCCTATTACGATGAATTGAAGATTCCGGTGGGCAGGAGCGGCAACCAGGTGCAGTACTTCCGTCTGGATGTGGAAAGCACCGGAAAATCCGCTGCTCTGATCGCCGGGGGCACAGGCTCCGGCAAGACCACGTTTCTGCATACCCTCATCCTCAGCGGCGCAATGGCGTATTCTCCGGAGGAGCTGGAGTATTACCTCATTGACTTTAAGGATGGGGTGGAATTTTCCAACTACTTGAAGCGCCCGGGGGAGGCCAGCGCCTACATTCCCCATGTGTCCTTTCTTTCCCTGAAAAACCGGGTGGAGGACGCTTACGATGTGCTGCACAAGATCTCCGCTCTGAAGGAGCAGCGGAACCGGCTGTTCAACCGGGCAGGGGCAACGGATTTCAAGACCTATCACATGAGCAAAAAGGTGCAGAGCGGGGAATTGCCCAGGCTCAAGCGCACCATTGTCATCATTGACGAGTACCAGAATATGCTGGAGGCCACCGGAAACGGCAGTGCGGCACTGGCGGCAAAGTGCTCCGCCCGGCTGCTGGCGCTGCTCAAGGAGATCCGGAATGCCGGCATCAGCATCATCCTCAGCAGCCAGGCCATTTGCGTGGGCAGGGAGGCGAAGGATCAGATTTTCAACCGGATCGTGTTCAGCGGTTCGGAGAATACCATCAACAGCGCCTTTGAAACCAGCCGCAGCGGAGAAATGATGAACGATTTGCAGCAGGAGCGGGGGCTTGCCTACCAGTCGGAGGACGGGGGCGTGCATGCCACCCTGTTCAAGGCGGCGTGGGCAGGGAAAACCAATGGGGCGGAGCATCAGCGGATCGCAAAGGAGATCTGTGACAAGTGGGCGAATATTCCCGTGCCCCCCATGATCATTTCCGGCAACGAAGCACCACTTCTGGTGGGGGAGGGGAACTCCGATCTGTGCCGGTGCGTGCTGCCGGAGCCGGGGGATACCGGGTATCAACTGGTGCTGGGGCAGTCCTTTCTGTCCGACGAGCCGGTGGGACTGGAGCTGTCCAGCGGCACCTTCTCCGGCTATGTGATGCTGGGGGAGCTGTCCAGGCTGCGTGCTCTGGAGGCTTCTGCGGCATTGAGCTTTTTGCAGCAGCTCCGGGCGGAGGGCTGTCCCTTGGCGGATGCAGTCACCTACTGCGACCTGAACTACACCAGCCAGGGGCGCAAATACAGAAGCCCGTTGGAGGATATGGCGCCCATGCTGTCCGGCAGTGTGGCATACATCAAGAACGAAGGGGATGCGGCAGGACAGATCACCCGGCTGCATGACCTGTACCATGCACGGCTGGACGGGCTGAAGGCAGGGGCGGAGATCGATCTTAGCCCCAGACTGCTTATCGTCAGCAGCGCCCGGAATATCCTGGACTTTGCGCCGGAGCAGGCTGCGCCCCGGGAGGAACTCAGCGCCTTTGACCGACTGCTGATGGATACGGACGGAGGGGCTGCACCGGGGGCACGGGAGTTGAGCCAGCAGTTGGAACTGCTGTACACACGGGGCTATGAGCAGCATATTTTCGTGATCCTCACGGAAAAGGAGCCCCAGCGGCTCCGGGAGCTGATCCCCAGAGGCATCCGGTACCAGCGGGCGGTGTTCTGCTCCAGGGAAGCCCTTGCGGCGGCGGACTGGAGCAACGGCGGCGAATATGTGTCGGTGGATACCCTGGCGGCAAACTGCTGCGTGGTGCTGCCCAATGTATCCAAGGTGCGTCCCTATCAGTACGAGAACTGGAAGGGCTGGTTTGACCGGTATCGGGCAGCCCTGTTGGATGGGTGAAAGGAGCCGGTATGCAGGATAAATTTTTTGTAGACCTTGCCCGGTTGGAGGAGTATACCGCATCTTTAAAAAAGCAACTGGATCGGATGCAGGAGACGGAGGCGTATCTGCAAAAGCGCACCCGTGCCCTCAGCGGCATGCTGGAGGATCAGGTGACGGTGCGTCTGGAGGAGGAAATGGGCTATATGCGGCAAAGCGTGGATCGGCTTGGGGGCGAGATCGCCCGGCAGGTGTCGGATACGAAAAAAATGGCAGAGCTGTACCGGATGTATTTGCAGCGGGGTGATATTTTATGAGCGAGCATACCATACGGGCGCAAACGGAGCATCCGGAGGAGGCGATCCTGGCGTTCAGCAAGGAACTGGGGGAGTATGTAGACACCATGTCCCGGCTGTTTTTGCAGTTGAAGCAGGAGCATGCCAATATGCATGACTTCTGGCGTGGGGAGCAGTATGACCGGTTCTCTGCCTTTTTGGATGCTACGGTGGCGGATGCGGTCAAGCAATTGAAGCTGCTCCACGCCATGGAGGGGGATCTTGCCCGGAAGGCAAAGCTGCTCCGGGAGGCGCAGCGGCAATGAACCGGATGCAGAACCTTGCCCGGTGGGACGACCCTCTGGGAGAGCGGCTCAACGGCATGACCCGGCAGGCGTGGGGGCTGTTCACGGCGGAGCAGGCGGCATTTGAGGAGCTGCTGAAGCCCCTGGAGCAGACCTGCCCGGAGGTACAGCCCCTGACCTTTGATCCGGCGTCCCTTGCCCCGCCGGAGGAGTAGCGGCGGAGCATGCAGAACGGGCAGATGCAGCAGACCCCGAAAGGAGGTTCACATGGCACGGTTTTCAGCGGAAACGGTGCGGCTTGCCAAGCAGGAGCTGGATGAGAGTCTGGCAAGGATGCAGCAGACCGCACAGCTTGTGGGGCAGATGCGCCAGCGCATGTTTTACCAGATCGGTTGGATGCGACGCAGGAATACTTCCGTATTGCAAGGAGCTTCCGGGCGATATGGCGGAATATTCGTCAGCAGATGCTGCACAAAGCCGCCAGGCGTGCTTTGCGGTGTGTTGTCCATGATGCAGCAGACCGCACGGTAGCTTGCCCGGCGTGGGGAGCATGCAGAACGGTCGGCACGGGCGGAACAGGCAGCCACCGGAGAAAAGTGCAGGCAGATGCAGCAGACTGCAAAAGGAGGTTCACATGGCACGGTTTTCAGCGGAAACGGTGCGGCTCGCCAAGCAGGAGCTGGATGAGAGCCTGGCGAGGATGCAGCAGACCGCAAAGCAGCTTGCCCGGCGTGGGGAGCATGCGGAACGGTCGGCACGGGCGGAGCAGACAGCCGCCGGAGAAAAGTGCAGGCAGATGCAGCAGCAACTGGATCAGGTGCGGGAGCTGATGGTGCAGAACCAGGCGGCGCTGTACCGGCTGGAGGACGGACTGGGCAGCGCATTTCGCCGGCGGGAGGCGGCGCTGTGCCGGGAAAAGGCGGCGCAGGAGGCGTTGGAGGAAGCCCAGCGTCAGTACCGGGCGGCAAAGGCTATGCCCCTGCCGGCAGAAAACGACCCCTCCTATGCCTTTCTGGAACAGGGCAGACGGAATGCCCTGAAACAGGGGGCACGGCAGATCGCCGATGCACAGGAGCGGATCCGCACCGCCCGGCAGGAGGCGGAGGAGCTGGCGGTACAAATGGGGGATGCGGCACCGAAAATGGATCAGTGCCGGGCGCGGCTTGCACGGCTTGGGGGCGCAGTCACGGCACTGGGCAGTCAGATCCGGACGTTGGAACGGTTCCTGGATTCCCTTGCTGCGGGTCTGGAGGCATACGAAGCACAGGGGCAGACCCACCTGTCCGGTATGGAGCATGCCATCCGGTGCATGGAGGAGCCCCAGCAGTTGGGAACACAGGCGTGGAAGGCGATCTCTGCCTATGAGGATGCCATGAACCGAATCAGATACTAGGTGATAGCATGGAACGGATGGAAACAGCAGCGCCCCATGCATTGCGGGATACCGCAGACAGGCTCCGGCGCACTACAGAGCAGTGCATGGCGGCGCAGGAGCGGATCAACAGGGCGGTGCATCAATACCAGGAGGCGCTGGACGATCGGGTATCCGCCGGAGCGGCACAGGCATTACAGGTGACCGGTCAGCGGCTGGAGGCGGTGTATGCGGCTTACGCAGGGGCATACCGACAGCTGCACCTGGCGGCGGATGCTTTGGAGGCATACGAAAAGCTGGGGAAATAGCACATCGAAAGGACGATCAGAATGGACAGGGACAACAGAGAGGGTATGGAGCAGGCGATCCGGGGGGCGGAGGGTCTGCTGGAGCTGGGGCTTTTCACAGAGGCGGAGGCGGTGTTCCGTCAACTGGCGCAGGAGGCACCGGAGCATTACCGGGTATGGCTTGGGCTGGCACGGCTCCGGAGCAGGAATTTTACCCAGCCGGATCCCAACGCACAGGGCTTGCTGGAGCGGGCTGCGTCCTTTGCCATGACGGTGGACGAATACAATGACCTGAAAGCCACAGTGGGGAGCTATGCCCAGCTGCCGCCCTTTGCCCATGGGGAGCAGGCACCGGACCGGATGCCGGACGTGGAACAGCTGGAAAAGCTGCACCCCATCAGCGTGCCCATGTCCAGCCAGGAGGCAGTGCTGGAGGCAAGGGAGGCTGCCCGGCTGAAGTATCTGAAATGCCTGCTGCTGATCGTGGTGGTGATCGGCTTGCCCACCGCATTCATCGTCAGCTGCAGCAACGGGGTGAACCCCATTACCAACGCCCTGCTGTCGGATTCTCAGCAGGAGGTGCCGCCGCCCACCACCCATCCTGCCACCACAGAAGCGGCAACGGAGCCGGAACCGGAGGGGTGTCCCTATGCAGAGCCCACGGACACGGTAAAGCCCGGCGCAGAGGGGGAGGACGTAAAGTGGATCCAGTGGCAGCTGGTGCGGCAGGGCGCAGAGCTGGAGATCACCGGGGCGTTTGACGAGGACACCCGGCAGGCGGTGCAGGCGTTCCAGATCGATCGGGATATGAAGGCTGACGGCATCGTCGGGGAGGAGACAAGGGAGAAGCTGGGGGAGTAGTTCCCATAGCGCCCCTTGCCGGGCGTTTGTATACACAGTCCGTTGACAAATGCTCTATCTTGTGTTAAACTATTAAAAGAAACCAAAACCGATCTGCAGTCGCATACAGGAGGGCATTATGAGAAACATGGAGGACAAGATCCACGCCAAACAATATATGGAGTGCAACCACTGCGGGGAACTGATCCCGGAGAAAACCCGGCGCTGCCCCCATTGCGGCAAGCTGCAGGTGTCCGCCGGCGTAATCGCCCTGATGATTCTGATCCTGTGTATGATCCTGGCGGTGATCCTTGCCATCCCCCTGTTTTTCGGACATTTCATGGACAAAGCGGAGGAATATGCAAACGATTTCGGGCAGCAGGTTCAGTCCCATTACAGCAGCGGGGCGGATTCCCTGCCGGAATGACCGGAGGATGGACGGCGTTCCTGGTGGGTGATGGGGCGTAGTGCTCTCACTCGAATTTCCCCCACAAAAAAAGAAACCGCACAGAACGGACAAAAGCCCAATTCTGTGCGGTTTTTGCATGGTCTGAGTGACGGGACTTGAACCCACGGCCTCTACCACCCCAAGGTAGCGCGCTACCAACTGCGCCACACCCAGACACGGGGGTCAGTAGTCAGATCAACTGACTACATGATATTATAGCATGTCCATCCGGATTTGTCAACAGGAAATTCAAAAAAATTTTCCCTTTGGCGGATTGTATAGCTTTTGCAGATGGACTTTGTGCAGATTTCAGAGGTTTTGCCTTGTTATCTCCGTAAGAATTGACTTTTCCCACAGATGCTGTTATACTTTT
>NC_021039.1:2560235-2562511 GCF_000210095.1 Ruminococcus champanellensis 18P13 = JCM 17042 | reverse complement strand
GGTAATTGCATGAATCATTGCATGAAAACGGGGCTGTCTGCCGACGAAGGGTGCAGGAATCCCGAGGAATTGAGGTTGAACAATATGATACATCATTGGATCAGAACCGGGTTGGATCGGCTCCGGCGCACAGGGGCTGCCCTGACCGCTGCCGCATGCGCATTGGGGCTGCCGGGATTTTTTGCCCGGCAAACCCCTGCTAGCGCCGCCAACCTTGTACTGGTGTATGCGGAGTCTGTGGAGGCACAGCCTGGCGACACGGCGCAGGTGTCCCTGTATGCAGAGGATAACGGGGGCTTTTCCGGCATGGGGCTTGTACTGGAGTATGACGGGGCGCTGGAGCTTGTAACCAACGAGTATGGCAAGCCCCTGTGTACCTATGGGGATCTGATCGGCTCCGACACTTGCATGATCCTGGAGGCGGAGGGCAGCAAATGCGGCGTTGCCATTGCCTCCTCCCAGTTGATTCAGCAGGATGGCACTCTTGTGACCCTTTCCTTCCGGGTGCCCCAGACCGCTCAGCCCGGGGACACCTTCGCTCTGAATCTGACCGCCAATGCCGCCTATGACAACAGGGACAATGCGGTTTCCATCCAGACCTACAGCGGCAAGATCCAGATTCCTCAAGCTACTACAACGACCACTACTGAAACCACCACTACCACAACCACCACTGAAACTACCACCGCTCCAACGACCACCACCGCCCCTGCGCCGGTGGAATTTTCCGTGGGGCATGCGTCCGGATTGCCGGGGGAAACCGTGTATCTGCCGGTGTATGTGGGACCCCATTCCGGCATTTCCGATATGGAGTTTCGCCTACAGCTGCCGGAGATATTCCACTCTGTCTTGTCCAATGACGAGTACCAGATTGTGGGTATACCGTCCCTATGGAGCATAGGTTCTGCACACAATACCACCGGCGGACTGGCTTTAGCACTGAACGCCGGATTGAACCCGGATGTAACCGGGGAACTGTTCCGGATTCAGCTGGTGATTCCGGAGGATGCAGCACCGGGGGAATACGAGATATCCGTTCAATCAGTCGCCATACGGAATCCGGAGGGGACGGCATACACCTGTGCAGCCGCTCCCGGCTCTGTGCAGATCCTGATGCCGGAAACCACTACGGCGGAAAGCACTACGACTACCACCATGACCACTGCCACCACGACCACTACCACCACCGCCACTGAAACCACCACTGCCCCCGGTACGCCGGTGGAATTTTCCGTGGGGAATGTGCCCGGACTGCCGGGGGAAACCGTGTATCTGCCGGTGTATGTGGGGGAGAATCCGGGCTTGTCCGCTGCTGTGCTGACCTTCCGGTACGGAGGCATGCTCCAGCCTGCTGACGCCAACAGCACGCCCCAGGTGCAGTATCTGAAGGCCGGCTACTGGGGGGAGGTCAGCTACGATACCCAACTGCTGACCGTATCCATGCATGCCGCCTGGAGTCAGTATGAAAACGGGGAGATTCTGCGGATCCCGGTGGCGATTCCGGCGGATGCGGTGCCGGGCATTTATCCGGTGACACCGGAATCTGCCAGCTTTGCAGCAATGGATGGGAGCACCCGGCAGTGCAGCCTGTTTGCCGGGACGGTACAGGTGGTAGGAGCAGTGACCACCTCCGCCCAGGTCACGGAGAATACCACCACTACCGGGTATACCACGACCGCTACGGAAGCTATCACCACAACGGAAACCACCATTGAAACGACTACAACTACCACAACGGAAGCTATCACCGAAGCGACTACAACTACCGCTGCTGAAACCACCATAACTACTACAACCACCGCTGCGGAAACAACCACTGTGCCCATTCAAACCACCACAGCCACCCGGACCACCGCCCTCCAGCCAGGCTATCTGCCCGGAGACGTGAATATGGACGGCAGGGTAACGGTAGCGGATGCGGTGCTGGTGCTGGAGGCATGCGCCCGGATGGCGGCAGGGGAGCCCTGTCCTCTGAGCGATGTACAGCAAAAGCTGGGGGATCTGGTGCCGGATGGGTACATCAAGGTGTCGGACGCAGTGGAGCTGCTGGGGATCATTGCACGGGGGATCGCAGGGTAAGTTCCGACGCTTGATAGATTTGCTGAACCGTACTGTTTTTGCAGTACGGTTTTCTTTTTAGTGACCATCTTTTCCGGGCGTTTTTTTATGCTCTGCGTGCTCCGTTTACGCAGGAGCGTTCTACCAACCTCTTGGGGAGATGTGTGTTTTTTATTTGTTTAACCGGATGGGTCACGCATGACCCATCTACCAGAATC
>NC_021039.1:2558302-2559716 GCF_000210095.1 Ruminococcus champanellensis 18P13 = JCM 17042 | reverse complement strand
AATGAAATAGAGTCACACACATCTCCCCAAGACATCGGTAAACCCGTACTGCGTATGTGGCGCACGCAGAGCATAAGAAAACACAAAAAAGCAAACGGTCACAAAAATCCAACAGGGCGGACATGCTACTCCACACGCACCTCGCACCGGAAGCCAGCCTGCGCAATGACAGCACTCCATTCCTCCTGATGGGCGGCAAAAAACGCCGGATCCTGATGCCGTGCCGCCCGTTCCAGATCCAGAAGATCCACCCCATAGACGCACACGGTTTCCAGCACCGCCGCCCGGCACAGCTCCGTCACCGCCTGCTGCACCCCTTTGCGCAGCTGCCCCTGCTCGCATGCCTCGGCGCATTCCCCTGTGATCCGGAAGGACAGCACCGCCGTCAGCCCCTCCGCCGTTTCCAGATCCAGCTTGTAGCTGCAGCTGTGGATCTCGTAGGACAGGGTGCCCTGCTCTGTGGGGATCCCAAGCACCGTGTCCCGGTTTTTTTCCCGCAGCAGTGCCACCCCTCTGCATGCCTCCTCGCTCAGGGTGGTGCGGATGTTTCCCGCCTGATCCACCACGCACATGCCCAGATCCGAGCCGGACACATAGGGCACCACCGCCATGCCGCTTGCCCCCAGCAGATCCGACAGGGTATCGCTGACGGCGGGGGCATACAAAGCGCCCCCCTCCGCCATCCGGGACAGGGCGGTTTCCAGGCCGGCACCGGTTTCCTCCAGCACCCTTGCGGCATCGTCCGCACACACCAGCCGGCAGCCCGGCGAGATCCGGTTCCCGTCCAGCAGCAGGGACAGCCGCTGCTCCAGTCCTCCCTTGCCGCACACCAGTACCTGGGTATGCCCCAGCATCAGCGCCCGGTCGTACCGGCATTGGGCAGCCTCCAGTGCGGTGAGCAGGGTCTCCCCGGTGCCGGATGCAGGCTCCTCCATGCCGAAGGAAACGGCGGTGACCCGGTTGGCGTTCCGGTCAGCATCCGCCCCCAGAAGCTGGACGAATGCCCGGTTCTGGACCTGTGCGGTGCCGGTGCAGCCGGTAAGCAGCAGGGTGGCAAGCAGCAGCGTCAGCCGTTTGTGTTTCATGGGATCTCCTTTCCGGGCGTTGCCCGATGGGTGGTGTTGCATGTATGCTTTGGTTTGATTTTCTCTTTCGTTGTTCTATTTGTTGAACCGGGGCGGTGGCGCATGACCCCTTTTGCCGTTCAGCGACCATCTTTTCCGGGCGTTCTCTGATACTCTGCGTGCTACAGCTACGCAGTACGGGTTTACCGGATGCTTGGGGAGACAACCCAGGGAGCATATCATGCTCTACTTAGTTAACCGGATGGGTCACGCATGACCCATCTACCGCCATGCGAGCGACAACCGTACTCTCTTTTCCACAACTCTCCCCTCGCTTGTGGAGAACGAAC
>NC_021039.1:2549666-2557769 GCF_000210095.1 Ruminococcus champanellensis 18P13 = JCM 17042 | reverse complement strand
CCCAGCACGCAGAGCATCAAAAACAAGTCTGCAAGCAAACGGTCACTCAAAAAGCAACACGGCAGCGTTTACGCCATCCTGCGCTTTCGCAGCTGCCCCCATAGCTGTTGTCCCACCGGCAGGATGCCGCACAGCAGCAGGATCCATACCCCGAACAGACCGGAATGGAGCAATCCCAGACTGTGCATGCCCCATGCCACCAGCAGCGTGCCTGCGCCGCCAGCGTAAAAGGGGTAGGGGAATTTGGGAAACAGTCGGGCGATGCATGCCCCTGCCAGGTATAGCTGCACGGCAATGGTAATGGTACCGATCAGGGTGAACAGCACCACATAAATGGCGTCCGCGCGCTGGGTGGCGAAGGGCTGGGAGAATGCGCCCAGGGTAAAGAAGGGGAATTCCACCTGCGCCCCCACTCTGCCCAGTACGGCGATGCCCAGCAGGGACACCAGCACCGTTGCACCAAGCTGCGCCAGCAGTGCGCCGTAGACCGCCCGGCGGGGGCGGAAGGGGGTGAACCGGCAGAGATAGGCGGCACCGGGCAGCCAGCCGCATTCGCACAGATCCTGCCAGGCGGCGGACAGCAGGCTTCCCCCGGCGGCAGCGTAGAGATTTTCCGGCTGCGCCTTGCTCCATGCCCCCAGCAGCAGCACCGCCAGCGCCACGCCGAACAGGGGCAGCAGCAGGCTTGCGCTCCGAGCAAGGGCGTGGATCCCCAGTTGCACTCCGTAAAGGCATACTCCCGTCAGCAGCAGGGCTCCGAACAGCTTGTTATGCACCGGGAAGGTGACGCCTGCCGCCACGCCCCACAACTGCAAAAAGCAGTGACCTCCCCACAGCAGGAAGAATGCCCCGAACAGGCAGGAGGCAGGCTTGGAGGGTTCGATGCCGGCGGTCAGGAGAATGGGCAGCAGGATCAGCCCCTGCAGGGTAGCTGACAGCACTGCGCCGCCAAGCTGAACGGCGGAAAAGGGAATATCCGTGCAAAGCAGCGAAAAGCTGCGGATGAGAAAGCAGATGGCAAACAATTGCCCGGAACGGATCTTATTCATGCAGCTCCTCCACAGGGCAGGCGGCGTCGTACATAGTTTGTACGGCTGCCGCAGGGTTCATCTTATTCATGCAGCTCCTCCACAGTAAAATTGCCGGTCTGCATGCGGCGCAGGCCGATCCGGGTGAGTACATCCCGCATGGCACGGGGGGCAAAGGGCGCAAGGGGCGCTGTAATGGGATAGCCGTAGGCTTCTGTTGCGCACAGATTCAGCAGCATCACCATGCCCAGCAGACTGATCCCGAACAGCCCCCACAGTCCTCCGCAGAGAATGAACAGGAACCGGAACACGGTGATCTCGTGGCTCAACTCCGGGATCACAAAGCCGGTGGTGACGGACAGCGCCGTCACCGTCAGCAGCGGGGTGCTGATGAAGCCGGAGGACACTGCCGCATCCCCGATGATGAGCCCGGCAACGATGCTGACCGCTCCTCCCACCGCCTTTGGCAGTCGGATCCCTGCCTCCCGGATCACCTCGTACATGAGCAGCACCCCGATGGACTCGGTCATCAGGGAGAAGGGGGCGTTTGCCTCCGCTTCCGTCAGCAGTTGCAGCAGGGTGCTGTTCAGCAGCTCCGGATGGTGCAGGGCAATGGCGGTGTATATCCCCGGCAGCAGCAGCGCCAGGAAAAATGCCAGATATTTGATCCACCGGACAAAGGCGGCATAGTAGGGCTTGCAGGTGTAATCGTCCAGGGTCTGGAAATTCTCCACAAACAGCTTGGGCAGGAAGATGGCAAAGGGCGTGCCGTCGATCAGCAGTGCCACCCGTCCCTCCAGCAGCTTGGAGCAAAGCACGTCCGGCCGCTCCGTTGTGCCGGTGGTGTGGAAGATCCGCCAGTCCCGGCGCTCCAGGAAGGGACGCACATAGCCGGAGGACAGGATGGTCTCTAGCTGCATGTGCTCCAGATCCTGCCGGATCTGTTCCAGCAGTCTGGGGGATACCCGGTCGGACATGTAGCACAGGCACAGATCCGTCCGGCTCTTTTCCCCCATGACGAACAGCTGCTGCACCAGCACCGGGGACTTCATCCGCCGGCGGATCAGGGACATGTTGGTGCGCACCACCTCCGTGAAGCCCTCGTGGGCGCCCATCACGTTTCCCTCGCTGGAGGGTTCGTCGATGCCCCGCTTGTCGTAGCCCTGCACCCCGAAGGCAAGAGCATGGTTCGCCCCGTCCGCCAGCAGCACCGCAAAGCCGGAGTTGATGGTGCGGAACACATCCCCGAAGGTCAGGGGAACGGGACGATCCACCGACAGGAGCATTTCATCGTTGATATGCTCCAGCAGCCTGGGGCCGGTGGCATCCGGCAGATGCAGCTTCATCAGGGGGTGCAGCACAAGCTCCGTGATGGTGGCGGTGGACAGCATCCCCTCGCAGCACAGCAGCACGCAGGGGATCCCGGAGACCCGCACCGGGTTGATGAGCAGATCCGACGTGCCGCCTCCGATCTCCTTGATCCGGGACAGATTTGCCTCCAGGCCGGGGCGCAGGGGCTCCTGCTCGATGGTCTGCTGAAGATCCTTTCTGGACATGGTGTTGCCTATCCTTTCTGTATATTCCGGACGCAGCCGCCCGGCTTCTGTGGATAGCATGCCCTCGTCCTGTCATTTTATACAAGAATGGGGCGTTCTCTTTGACGAATGGAGCAAAAGCATCCGGCAGCCTTGACTTTTGGCGAAAGAAATGGCATACTTATCTTGGATGGGTCTGTACAAACCGATCTGAACGAGAGGGATTCCAAAGGCGGCAGGGGGCTGCCTACAAGAGAAATAAGGGAGGATGAACCAATGAACAAGCGCATCATCAGTCTTGCCTGCACGGGGGCGATCCTTGCAGGGGCGGCAGGCAGTCTGCCGGTACAGAACGCCGGTCTGCATGGGGCAGCGGCGGACATCAACTACGCCACCGCTCTGCAAATGTCCCTGTATTTTTACGAGTGCCAGCAGGCAGGGCATCTGCCGGCGTGGAACCGGGTGGAATGGCGTGCGGACGCTACCACCGATGATTTTATTGACGGTGGCTGGTACGATGCCGGCGATCATGTGAAATTCAATCTGCCCATGGCGTATTCTGCGTCCATGCTGGCGTGGGGGCTGTACCAGTATGGGGACGGCGTTCAGGCATGCGGCGAGATGGAGAACTACGTCAACAACCTGAGCTTTGTGCTGGATTACCTGGCGGCATGCGACCTGGGGGACGAGATCGTGTTCCAGGTGGGCAACGGCCAGGAGGATCATACCTGGTGGGGACCGGTGGAGCTGTATTCCTATGGCATGGGGGAGAGCAGCCCCTACACCCGTCCGTATTATAAGGCATCCGAGGGCTGCTCCGCCGTATTCGGAGAAATGGCGGCTGCCCTGGCGGCAGGGTACTGCGCCCTGGACGGAAAAATCGGGGAAGGTCAGCGGAGTGCCTACCTGGAGCATGCGGAAAACATCTTCAAGATCGCTTCCACAAGCCCCAGCGATACGGTATACAACGACAGTGACGCCAGCGGCTTCTACCGCTCCAGCCACTTCTACGACGAGCTGTTCTATGCGGCAAACTGGCTGTACAAGGCAACCGGCGACAAGGCATACCTGAACAAGGCGGAAAGCTATATCCCCAATCTGGGGAAGGAGCTGGGCACCTCCGAGCTGAAATACTCCTGGTCCCAGTGCTGGGATGATGTGCAGCAGGGCGGCTTGCTGCTGTATGCCCAGAACACCAAGGATTCCACCTACATCTCCCGGGTGCAGAAGCACCTGGATTACTGGTGCAGCGGCAAGCAGCTGGACGGTGGCCTGTGCTATGTGGACACCTGGGGCTGCCTGCGGTATGCCAACAACATCGGGTTCCTGGCGGCGGTTGCATGCGACACCCTGTTCAGCTCTGATGCGGCACTGTGCACCAAGTACAAGACCCTGTACGAGAATCAGATCAACTACTCTCTGGGGGATAACCCGGATCACCAGTGCTATGTGGTAGGCCACTGTGCAAATTCCCCCAAGAACCCCCATCACCGGACAGCCCACTGCTCCTGGAAGAATGCCCTGGAAACACCGGAAACCAACCGGCATGTGCTGTACGGCGCACTGGTAGGCGGCCCGGACAACAGCGGCAACTACGAGGACGATCGTGGGAACTACATCAACAACGAGGTTGCCACCGACTATAACGCTGGCTTTACCGCACTGCTGTGCAAGATGGTCAGCGCATACGGAGGCGAGACCGACGCTGCATTCCCGGAGCCGGAAGTCCGCACGCCCGAATTTTTCGTGGAGGCAAAGGCAACCAGTGACGCAGGGGGCGTGAACCTGAGCCTGAAATTCACCAACCAGACCGCATGGCCTGCACGGGTGGAGGACAATCTGTCCTATCGGTATTATATGGATCTGTCCGAGGTCATTGCAGCCGGCAACAAGCCGGAGGATGTGGTAATCCGCTGCGACCGGGATCAGAGCGCCATGTACAGCGACGTGACCCCGGCGCAGATCAGCGGCATTCAGCATTACAGCGGAGACATCTACTATGTGGAGGTCACCTACCCGGACGGCAGAGCAGCCATCCCGATCTCCGAGGGCAGATATCAGTGCGAGACCATGCTGGCGCTGGTATTCCCCAACTACGGTAAGGGCTGGGATTCCACCAACGACTACTCCTGCCAGGACATTGAAGGGGCGGAGGACAACGTGATGACCGACAAGATCACCGTGTACCAGAACGGGGTGCTGCTCTACGGCATCGAGCCGGACGGCACTGCTCCGGTGACTACGGCTGCCAGCACCTCCGGCGGCACCACCGGCACCACCACCGGCACGGAAACTGCACTGCCCGGAGACGCCAATGCGGACGGCAAGGTGCAGATCGCAGACGTGGTGACGTTGAACAAATACCTGGTGGGAGCAGGGAAGCTGACCGCCCGGGGCGCCAAGAATGCGGATATGGACGACAACGGCAGACTGGACGCAGTGGATGCGGTTCTGCTTAAACGAATCTTTGTTTCTTAATTTATATAATGCGCAAGAAAGTACGGCGGCGCCTTCGGGTTCCGCCGTTTTGCATGCCCATTTTTGTGTTTTTCGTGATAATCACTAAAAGCAGCGGCAAAAATACGGCAGTTTGTGGATTGACTGGTATGTGCAAAAAAGGGTATAATAAGAGTGTGAATGTATGCAATGACGGGGATATCATAAGTCGTGTTGCATGGAGTGCTTAACGGAAGCCCAACAGGCGAGCTTCCGGCTTAAATGATTACTTTACAGGAGGTTATTTCATGAACGTTCGTAAGCTGAAGAGCGGCGTTGCTGCGATTCTGGTAGCTGGTTTGTCCATGAGCATGTTCGCATGCGGCGAGAAGGAAACAAGCAGCTACAAGTCCCTGGATTCTGCCACTCGGGAGGAGGTTGCGCAGATCGCATCCGCTGACGACCGGCTCACCGGGGAGCTGGAAAACAAGACCATCAAGTGGATGTCCAACTGGGACATCAACCCGGACGGCACCGGCAAGAATACACCTATTGAGCTGGCTATTTTCCAGGAGCGCTACGGCGGACAGGTGGAATACCACATGATCGACTGGAGTACCAGATACGACTCCCTGGCAAACGCCATCAACGGCGATGAGGGCATTGACTTCTTCCCTGCCAGCGATCTGGACGCATTTCCCAGAGGCGCAATCCGTGGCATGTTCGTGCCGGTGGACGATTATATCGACTACAGTACCCCCCTCTGGTCTGACGTAAAGCAGGCAAACGACATGATGCTCTGGAACGGCAAGCACTATGTCATTGTAAACCAGGTAACCGGCGACAAGTGCGCTGTAATCTACAACCGGAAGACCGTGGAAGAAGCAGGTCTGGAGGATCCGGCTGCTCTGTACAAGAAGGGCGAGTGGACCTGGGACGCATTCCAGAAGATGCTGACCAAGTTCGTAGATCCGGATGAGGGCTTCTACGGCATTGACGGCTGGTGGTTTGAATCCGGTCTGTCCGCAACCTGCGGCGTGCCCTACGTTGGTCTGAAGGACGGCAAGCTGGTAAATAACCTGAAGGATCCTGCAATCGAGCGTGTGCAGAACTGGATGTACGACCTGTATACCACCAACTGCGTAGCCATCGGCGTAGGCGACTTCGGCTGGACTGCACAGCCCACCTATATCAAGGAAGGAAAGACCATGTTCTATCCCTGCGGTCTGTGGGCAATGTACTGCTCCGCTGACCAGTGGCAGAACAACTTTGGCGAGGACGCATTCTTCGTTCCCATGCCGAAGGATCCCAACTCCAGCGAGTACTATATCCCCTGCGGTCTGGACGGCTATGTGATGGTCAAGGGCGGCAAGAACCCCCAGGGCGTTGCCAAATTTGCAGAGTGCAAGCGTCTGACCCTGCTGAACGAGCGTGCAGCAGAGCTGGGCGAGGAGCAGATGTTTGACGATTACGGCTGGACGCAGGAAATGGTAGACATGAAGAAGTCCATGGATGAGCTGGCTCTGGCAAATCCCTACTTCGACTTCTACACCGGCATCACACCGGATATCACCAACATTCTGGACAGCAACGAGAACGGTATCCGTGCGTCCTCCAAGGGCACACCCTGGAGCGAATCCGTTTCTGCGGTATACGCACAGATCGATGCATTCCTCAAGGATGTAAACGATCACCCGGTATCCGACACTGTAAAGACAGAATAAGGCGGCACTGCACAGCATTGCCGGAAAACTCGAAGAAAATCCAGCGGGCTTTGCATACACCGTGCAAAGCCCGTGTTTTCGTTGTGATAATAATGCAAAATGGGAAAAGACCGTCCTGTTTCCTTGATAAAAACGTTGAAAATGCGGCGGTGGCTTGCATGTTGCGGCGGAATGTGCTATAATAAACTTGAGTATTTATAGAATGATCCCGCTTCTGCGCAGAGGCAGGGATTGGCAGGAGGGTGTATATGGCAACAGTTTTGGTAACAGGTGCCTGCGGGCTGATCGGGGAAAAGGTCTGCTCCGGACTGCTGAAAAAGCATCATGAAGTCATTGCGGTGGATCATGCCCCCAGCGCATACAACGAGGGCAAGGAGCATTATCGGTTTTATGCCGCAGCGCCGCACGATAAGACTACATACATGGGGATTTTCGAGAAGGAACGGATCGATGCAGTGGTGCATCTTGCATGCTCGGTGGACAATGATCTGGGCCCCATTATTACGGAAAAGCAAATGGAGGAGAGCCGTGTTTGCGACAAGTTCCTGTTCAAGCTGGCGATCTCCAAGGAAGTAGAAAAGATCATGGTGCTGAGCACCACCCAGGTCTACGCCATCCCTGAGGGCAGAGAGCCCATCCGGGAGGGGGACGACGAAAAGCCGGTCACCAACTATGCAAAAATGAAGTCGGAGACG
Source organism: Ruminococcus champanellensis 18P13 = JCM 17042 (assembly GCF_000210095.1). Classification (NCBI taxonomy): domain Bacteria; kingdom Bacillati; phylum Bacillota; class Clostridia; order Eubacteriales; family Oscillospiraceae; genus Ruminococcus; species Ruminococcus champanellensis. Next base: position 2,550,351 of record NC_021039.1, on the reverse strand, counting down.
GAGCATGCCTTTGCGGCGGATCTGCGGCACATCAAGAATGTGATCGGTTGTATCATGCGGGTGCCGCCGGTGTATACGCTGGAGATGCACGACAATCTGCTGGCGAAGATCACCGACCCGAAGGATCACACCAACTTTGTGTACCGGACGGGGGAGTACGGCTTCCACTTCTGCTGTGTACATAATCTGGCGGACTTCATTCTCTGTTACCTGCGGCAGGCGGATTCTCCCTCCTGCACCGGTGTGTATAACGTAGCGGACAAGAATCTGATCATGGCGTCGGAGATCGTGAATTTCATCAGCAAGAACGGGCGGTTGGGGCCGGTGCTGCAGCGGAATCCCGGCAAGGACATTCTTTCCTCCATCTTCAAGTTCAAAAACAACAAGGAGGAAAAGACCAACTACCGGTATCTGGATTTCTCCACCATTACAAGAAACACCATGTACGACACCAACAAGGCATCCCGGTATTGTCCCTTCCGGTGGGATCTTTCCAATACAAAGTAAGCAAAGCGCCGTCTCCGGCAGGGAGGCGGCGCTTTTTGTTTGCTTTTTGAGTGACCATTTTCTTTTGTGCGTTCTCTTATGCTCTGCGTGCTTGGGGCACGCTTTGCCGTTTTGCTTTTCAGTTACCTTTTCCTTTTCTGCGTTCTTTTATAATCTGCGTGCTACAGATACGCAATAC
>NC_021039.1:2538433-2549160 GCF_000210095.1 Ruminococcus champanellensis 18P13 = JCM 17042 | reverse complement strand
AGTCACGCACATCTCCCCAAGATATCGGTAAAACGCTCCTGCGTGACCCAAGCACGCAGACCATAAGGAAACCCACAACAGGAAACGGTCACAAAAAGCATAACGGCAAGGAACAAGTGCAGCACGCAGAGCATCAAAAACGGGAGCGGAACAGGTAAGCACAAAAAAGACAGGGCGGGCGGCGGGTCAGAACTGCACCGCCGTTACCATCCAATTCCAGGTATCCCGATCCACCGCACCGGTCTGGGGCAGATCCGCCGCCTGCTGCACGCCCCGGATGGCGTTGGTGGTGGCTGCGTTAAAGCTGCCGTTGATCGCCACCGGTGCCAGGTTGTCGTACCGGCTGCCGATGTCGTTGAGCATGGCCTGCACAATGTACACCAGGGTGCCGCTGTCCCCCTCCCGGAGCACATACCCGGCGGAGGGAAATACGTTCAGGGCATCCGGCTCGGCGGTCTGCTTCCGGTATGCCCGCACAATGGCGTCCCAGGTGGCACGATTCACCTCCCCGGTGGCAGGCAGATTGTAGATCTTCTGGAACGCCTGCACCGCACTGACCGTTCGTGGCCCGTAGATCCCGTCCGGGGTCACGGTAGGGATCCGGGCGTCCTGGGTGGCGAGTATGTACAGATAGCTCTGGATCTCGTGGATGTGGCTGCGCTTCTGGGCTTCGGTATAAGGCATAGTTTCTCCCTCTCTTATTTAATAGTATAACCCGGATGCTGATAGGGTCGCTTGTCGTAGCCGAACCGATGCTCGGAATAGACCCGTGCCAGCTCATCCCAGGTAATGGGGCCGATCAGACCGTTTTCCTCCAGACCCATGAGCCGCTGGAATGCCAGTACGGCGCTCCGGGTCACCGGGCCGAAATAGCCCGTATTGTTCACCGCCGGAATCTGGGGATACACCCCGTGCAGGAAGTTCAGGTACTCCTGTGCGATCCGGACGGCTTCACTGGTGGTGCCCTCCTTCAGCACCGTGCCAGGATAAATCGCTATCACATTCTCTCCGGTGGCTGGCAGATCCGCCACGATCCCCAGATAAGCGTCCGTTAGCTGGTTCCAGGTGGCACGGTTGATGATCCCGGTCTGGGGCAGACCAAAAACCTGCTGGAAGGAGCGGACGGAGGCGGCAGTCTGATCCCCGTAATATCCGGTGATCTCTACCGGCTGTACCTGCTCATAGTAGGCGCCCACCACTGCCAGATAATACTGCACCAGCTTCACCTGCATGCTTTCCATGCCCGGCCGCAGATCCTCCGTATACTGCTTTTGCACGTTCTCAAACTGCTCTCCTTCGGAAGAAAGCTCCGCCAGCTTTTTGACGCTGTTGTAGATGTACTCGATCCTGTACCAGGTGGACTGATCCACCACCCCGGTGGCAGGCAGGGAGAAGATCCGCTGAAATTCCTCCACCGCCGCAGCTGTTGGGGTGCCGAACACGCCGTCCGTGTCCGGGATCACCGGGATTGCCGGGTAATTTTGTGCGATCCGCCGAAGCCGGATCTGGATGGCACGCACATCGTCGCTGCTGTCCCCCTCCTGCAGGGGGCGCTCCGGATAGGAGGGCACGTTGGGGGCGATGGGGGCGTCCTGCACGATCTCCAGATTATCCCCGTAGTAATAGGTCAGGATCTCGTAGGGGGTGAACCCCTGCTTTGCCAGATCCACCGTGCCCCACTGGGACAGCCCCTCACAGGTAACGGTGGTGCCATTGCAGAAGGCGGCGAACAAAGGTTCTACATTCCCCCGCCGCCGCAGGTAGCTGTTGAACAGCTCATCCACCAGCACGCTTACCGGCTGGAAGATCTCTCTGCCGTTGACGAACGCCTGGTCAAACTGGGTGGAATTGGTGATGTCGAAGTCATACCCTCTGCTCCGGTACCACTCGGTGTAGATCCGGTTCAGAGCAAAGCTGACGGCGGCGTAGATATTCGCCCGCATGGAATTTTCCGGCCAGGTGGGGTAGATCTCGCTGGAGATCACGTTCTTGATGTAATCCGGAAAGGATACGGTCACGTTGGGGGCATTGGAATCCGGCGTGCCCAGATGTACCGTGATCTGCTCCGGGATAAAGGGTGTTCCGTCCATGGCTGCCTCCTAATAAACAGGTTCTTGGTTGTAGTAGGTGATATCTCCCGTTCCGGCGGCTTCGCTTGCCGACAGAGGGATCAGCAGGAAATCCTGCATGGAGGCGATCCCGGCAAAAATGGGGATATCCACGCTTTGCTCCGTCCGGTAGCCATCTGCCTGCACCCTGGCGCTGTACTTGGAAAAGGGCACCTGCTTGCCATTGGGATCCCCCATGGGGGCAGGCAGTACCAGGGGGCGGATCTCTCCGTTTTCGTCGGTTTTCAGAATGCCGATCAGGTCAGTGCCGGATGGGGTATCCTCCGTGATGGTGACGGCGGCATCCTCCACCGGTATGGCGCTGTCGGCGGTGCGCACGGTAATGAGCAATGTGCCCGTACCCTGGGGCAGGGGTTCTTCTCCCACCCGCACCAGTGCCTCCGCCGTCACCGCCTCCGGGAATGCGGGGGCATGGGAGGGAGGCATACCGGTGCCGGACAGCACCACCTCCGGGGGCAGGGAATTTCCCGTCCAGCCCAGAGGAGTATTATCCGGCGTAACCGGCTCCGGCGGCGGGGGCAGGGGCATCTCCGGCTCCGGTTCAGGCATGGGAAGGGGGAGTTGTGGTACGGACGGGGCAGTTTCTGCCGGATGGGTCTGCATGGGGGGCGGCTCCGGGGTGATCCGTGGCATGGGTGGGGCATCCGGCGGCGCAGGAACCGGGGGCGCAGGCTGCCGGGCATAGAGTCGGAACAGCTCCTCCCGGTATTTCCGGGCGGCGGCTTCAAATTCTTCCTTGTTCATGTGGATTCCCTCCTATCGTTAGATGGTGTTCCTTCCACTATATGCACCTCATTCTGTCCCATATGCAAATTGACACGGAAAACGGAATGTGCTATAATCAAAATGTATATCCAAAAAAGAAAACAGGAGGACAACAATATGAACAAGCGGATCTCCGGCTACCGTCAGTCGGAAACCATGCAGGGGACGATATCCGCCCGGACGCCGGAAAGCCCGGTGCTCCAGTGCCTGCTCTTTCTGGGGGTATTCCTGGTGGCGATGCTGGTGGAAAGCGCACCTCCCACTGTGCTGGCCTTTCCGTATATGATGGCGCAGTTGCTGATATCCCATGTGGATCTGAGCGACAGCGCAGCGGTGATGGCGTTTTCTACCAGCTTTACCCTGCCGGGCTGGCTGGTGGCGATGCAACTGTTCTGCACCGGTCTTGCCACTCTGCTTACGGTGGTGTACTGTACGGATGTGGAGCGTCGCCCCCTCCGCTCCCTTGGCTTTGCCCGGAAAAACGCCCTGCGGGATTATCTGACGGGCGCTGCCCTGGGTGTGGGCATGATCGGAGGCGCTGTGCTGGTGGGGGTATCCACCGGGTCGCTGGAGTATGCCGGCTCCTCCCTCCGTGGAAACGGGGGCGTTTTCTTCCTGCTGCTGCTGGGCTGGATGGTGCAGGGCATGAGCGAGGAGGTCGTGTTCCGGGGCTTCTTCTGCAACAGTCTGGTGCGCAAATGCAATCCCCATGTGGCAGCCCTCATCAGCGGCATCGCCTTTGCCCTTGCCCATATGGCGAACAACGGCAAGACCCTGCTGGCGATCCCCAATCTGATCCTGTTCGGCATGTTCGCCGCTTATTATATGTATCGGTTCGACAGCCTGTGGGGCATCTGCGCACTGCATAGCTTCTGGAACTTTGCCCAGGGGAACCTGTTCGGCATCAAGGTCAGCGGCATGTCCCTGGACGTGACCGCCCTCCGGTTCGTATCCAAGGAGGGCAGGGAGCTGATCCACGGGGGACTGTTCGGTCTGGAGGGCGGCGTGGGAGTCACCATCATGCTGCTCATCGGCATCGGTCTGCTGCTGTTTACGGGAGAGCAGGCAGAAAAAAGAAAAGTGTAAAGTTTACTTGACATCCTCCGCTGGCTGTGGTATACTATTTATATCACAGAACAGCGGAGGTGTGCTATGAAACGGGAACAGATCCTGGAACGATCCCGCCGGGAAGGACTGGACGAGCGGGAACAGCAAATTTATCTGGACGCTTATAATTTTTCCGGCAGCGTGTGTGTGGGGCTGTGCCTTCTGCTGACGGTGGGGAGCATCCTCCGGTCGGAGAGCTTCTATCCCTACAGCATTCTGGTGTTCGCCGCCATTGCCTCCTCCTTCCTGTACCGCTTTGTGCGCCTGCGCAAGGTTTCTTTTTTGGGATGGGGGCTTGCGGCTCTGGTGCTGGCGTTGGTCAGCGGCGTGCTGTACCTGACCGGATGGGGGGAAGCATGGAGGAACTGATCCTGCAAAACCGGCTGCGGCATGCCCGGTCTCAGCGGCATTTGTCCCAGGGGGAGCTTGCCCAGCTTGTGGGGGTATCCCGACAGACCATCTGCTCCATTGAAAATCACCAGTTCTGCCCCAGTGCAAGACTGGCGCTGCTGCTGTGCATCGCTCTGGAGCAGCCCTTTGAAACCCTGTTTTATTTTGAAGATCCGGAACAGCCGGAGGCTTGATAGGAAGGATAAACACATGAAAGAGATCATACTTGCAAAATACGGCGAAATGGCGCTGAAGGGACTGAACAAGAACGGCTTTGAGGATATCCTCCTCAAGAACATCCGCCGGCGGCTCAAGCCCCTGGGCAGCTTTACCTACGCCAAGGCACAGTCCACCATCTACATCACCCCGGCGGAGGAGGATGTGCTGGAGGACGCCATGGAACGGCTGGGGAAGGTGTTCGGCATCGCCGCCCTGTGCCGGGCGCTGGTGTGCGAAAAGCGCTTTGACTCCGTGGCGGAGCGTGCGCCGGAATACCTGGAGGAGGTGCTGTCCGGTGCCCGTACCTTTAAGGTGGAGGCAAAGCGGTCGGACAAGGCGTTTCCCATGAAATCCCCGGAGATCTGCCGGGAGCTGGGAGGCATCCTGCTGGACAAGTTCCCCCATCTGACCGTGGACGTGAACCATCCGGAGGTGATCGTTACGGTGGAGATCCGGGACACCAATGCCTATGTGCATGCGGATCGCCGTCCCGGTGCCGGGGGTTTGCCGGTGGGCAGCTCCGGTCGGGCGTTGCTGTTGCTGTCCGGGGGCATCGACAGCCCGGTGGCAGGGTATATGATGGCGAAGCGGGGCATCTGCGTCAGCGCCATTCATTTTATCAGCCCTCCTTACACCTCCGAGCGTGCCCTGCTGAAGGTGGAAACCCTGGCGGAGAAGATCGTGCCCTACTGCGGCTCCATGGCGTTCTTCTGTGTGCCCTTTACCAAAATCCAGGAAACCATTAAGGATCAGTGCCCGGAGGAGCTGTTCACCGTTATCATGCGGCGGCTTATGATGGAGGTGGCACAGCAGATCGCAGACCGGGAAGGGTGCCTTGCCCTCATTACCGGGGAAAGCGTGGGGCAGGTGGCAAGTCAGACCATGCAGGCGCTTTGCGCAACGGATGCGGTGTGCCGGATGCCTGTGTTCCGTCCCCTGATCGGCATGGACAAGACGGAGATCATTGCCATTTCCAGGAAGATCGACACCTACGACACCTCCATCGAACCCTACGAGGACTGCTGCACCGTATTCACCCCCCGGCACCCCAAGGTGCGTCCCCGTCTGGAGGATGTGGAACGGGCACAGGGGGCATTCGACTTTACGGAGCTGGTTACAGAGGCTGTAACCAATACGACCATGAAGATCATTCGTACAGATTTTTGATCTAGCTTATTTACGAATAGATCATAATTAACGCTTATTTATTGGTGGTTCTATGAAAAACTGGGCTGAGGAATACGAAAATATCGGACATTCTCATGAAATATTCACGCAAAATCTTGACAGAACGGTTACAAATGTAGTACAATTATTGATGCTGAAAGCGATGACCATTTCGACAGCGGAAAGCTGTACGGGTGGGTTGCTTTCGGAATTGATTACTTCTGTACCAGGTGCATCGCAGGTTTTTGAACTTGGGGTTTGTACCTATTCCAACAGGATCAAGCAGACGCTGTTAAACGTTCCGGAGGGAATGCTTGCACAGTACGGCCCGGTCAGCAGACAGGTTGCCCTTGCAATGGTGCGTGGATTGAAAGAAAAATCCGGCGCAGACCTTTGCATTTCCGTGACCGGCCTTGCAGGACCCGGAGGCGGTACCCCGGAGCAGCCCGTAGGAACCGTTTATGTAGGCTTCGCGTTTGGAAGCACGGAGTGGGTGTCCGGCTTGCGACTGTGGGAATTGGACGCAATCAACAGGAACAGCATACGGCGGCACACAGCCCTATGCGCATTCGGAATCGCAGAGCACATATTGGCGGAGGTTGGTAATCAATGAGCAACAAGGATGAAGAACTGTTAGAGAGCATCCTTCGAGAAACGGAAGGTCGGCATGCACAGCGTCCGGTACAGCAGCCTGCGGAGCAGTCCCGGGAGCAGTACGGTGCGGAGCCCGCTTCGGCATCAGAGCCGGGCGGCACGTTTTCGGACGGTACAGAACAAGTACAGCCGGCGGAGCAGTCCGCTGCATCCGCCCAGCAGCAGGAATCCTCCCAGACGCAAACGGAGGAACCAGCAGAGCAGGCGGTGTCTGAGGCGGAAGCGTTGGAGCCGCAGCCGGAAATGACCGGAACGGCAAAGCAGGAGGCTGCACAGGAGGCTGTGCCCGAAGCGAAGCCGGATGCGCAAACCGCGCAAACGGATCAGCCGAGGACCGACAAAAAAACCAAGGCGCAGGGTGCGCCGAATAAAACCAAACCCAAGCGCAAGAAATTTTCCTATAAGGACGTTCTGCGGGGCTTGTTCCCGTGGAAAGGCGACAGCGGCCTGGAGGTCACCCGGAAGATCGTGTTTCTGATCTCGGTGATCGCATTCAGCGTGTGTCTGGAACTGATTTCCTCCTATTATTGGGGGCTGCACCAGAGCAAGAAGCTGTATGATCAGCTCCAGCGGGAGATTGAACAGATCTCCCTGGACACCGTAGATCCCACCAAGATTCAGCAGGGATCGGTGTCGGAGACCATGGAACTGAGTGAGCTGGGCGAAAGGCTGTTGGCTCAGAACGCCGACGCGGTAGGCTATATCAGCATTCCCGGCACAAAGGTAAACTATCCCATCGTGCAGAGACGCAGTGATGATGGAAATGACTATTACCTTTACAGAAACTTCAACGGAGAGCATTCTGATGCCGGCGTACTCTACCTGGACTACCGCAACAACTTTGATCGGGTGGAAAACGGAAAGCGTGTGTGTGACAATTCCACGAATCTGGTTGTGTACGGGCATAATATGGACAATTTGTCGATGTTCGGTTCTTTGAAGAACTACAGGAACGACTGGGGTTATTATTCAAAGCATCCCCTCATCACACTTTGCTCCAATTATCAGACCTATACCTACAAGATTTTCGGGTTTTTCATCATCGACGCTGAGGACGAATCCGAAACAAAGTTTGATTGCTGGAACACTCTGAATTTTTCATCAGAAGAGGAGTTCTACGACTACGTGAATAACGTAAAGCGGCGTGCCCTCCAGACCAACGGAGTGGACGTCCAGTACGGGGACCAATTGCTTACCCTGTTCACCTGCAGCGGCATTTTTGACGAGGCACGGCTGATCGTGATGGCAAGAATGGTTCGCCCGGACGAGGATCCTTATGCAGGGACCCAGGAAAGCCAGCAGAATCCCAACGTTCTCTGGCCGACCATTTATTATCGGTGGAACAAGAACAATTACGATCCCGACGCCGAGTTTGTTCCCTACGGCCCAGTCACCACCACCGGTGACGACAACGAGCCGGCGGAAACAACGGAGGAAGCAGACGAGTAGATCCCCAGGGCACGGACGAGAGTGCCCGGAGATCCAAAGAAACCCGACTCCCGGCAGAGGGGGCAGATTTCAGCAAACACAAAAGCAACGACCGGACGCATTTTGCACATGAGCGTTCACGTTTTCAAAACGGACAGCTTTGTGAATGCGGCGCAAAATGAAGGCAATTTGTGAATGGAGGAACGTACTATCGACTGAGTTTATTTCAATCCCCGCTTCCAACATCTTGGGGGAAATTTAATCCGATGATTTCATCGGCGAGATGGAGATTTATATGCAAGTTCGAAAACGAATTAAAAGTGTCGCAGCGGCGCTTGCATTGCTGTTCAGCTATGCAACAGTGGCTGCAGTGCCGGCAACGGGTGCAACGGCTGCGGAACAAACACTTGAACTTCAGAACACGTGCTCTGTGGAGGAATATGAAGTAACAAACTGGTGGAAGGCTGAGCTGTCGGACTATGACGCAAGCCTGACGCCCGTGAGCTATGAATGGACCGATACCGACGAAACGGTTACGGACGATGACATTGAAAATAAAAATGTTGACCAGAGTGAGCGGAGAGATCCCCCTCAGGCAGCAGAGCTGGGCGCAGCAAATCCGGATCCGGGCAGTTTTGTGATTACCACATACGGCTACGGTCACGGGGTTGGCATGAGCCAGAACGGCGCCAACTATTACGCAAGCTACGCAGGAATGAATTATCAGCAGATCCTGGAGCATTATTATCCGGGTACCAGCCTGATCAACACCGAGACGGCAGGTTCCGAAACCATTACGGTGGCTGGTGCCAGCGGCAGCGTACTGGATCTGGTTTCCCAGGTCGTGTACAACGAAGTCGGCAGCACCATGAACCCGGAGGCTATGAAGGCACAGGCGGTTGCAGCCTACACCTACATCAAGTACTACGGCAACAACGGTCATGACCTGCGGCGCAAGGCCAATCCTCCGGCAAACGTCATCAGTGCGGTGGAATCCGTGCTGGGCGAGGCGCTGACCTATAACGGCGCTTACGCATTGACTACCTTCTACGCTTCTTCCGGCGGATCCTCCGCCTCCTGCTCTGATGTATTTGCAGCAGATATCCCGTATCTGAGAAGTGTGGATTCCGAATACGACGCAGCCTGCGATCCCTACTACGGGCTTCGGCAGAGCTACTCCGCAGAAGAAATGAGAAAGCTTCTGGAAAATGCCCTGGGCATTCAGCTTTCCGAGGATCCTTCCAATTGGATCAGCTTCACCACCGGAGAGGGCGGTTATGTTTCCTTTGTAAACATTGACGGCCAGGTAAACATCAAGGGCAACCGGTTCCGCACCATGCTGGGACTGAGATCTCCCAAGATGGAATGCGTCTACGGCGAATAATTCTGAAAACGCAGAGGGCATGATGCCTTCTGCGTTTTTCATTGTCTTGCTTTTTTGTTTCCGTTGTGGTATGCTGAAACAAAAGGAGGGATTTCCATGCGTGCATATGATCTGATTATGAAAACCCGGCGGGGGGAGCCGTTGACCGGGGCGGAGATCCGCTTTCTGGTCAGCGGCTGCGTGTCCGGGGACATTCCGGACTATCAGCTTTCCGCCTGGCTGATGGCGGTGTGCTTTCAGTCCCTGACCCCGGCGGAGACCCTGGAGCTGACCCTTGCCATGCGGGATTCCGGAGACCGGATGGATCTGTCCGGGATCCACGGCACCACAGCCGACAAGCACAGCACCGGCGGGGTGGGGGATAAGACTACGCTGATCCTGGCGCCGGTGGTTGCCGCATGCGGCGGCTATGTGCCGAAAATGTCCGGCAGGGGGCTGGGCCACACCGGAGGCACCATCGACAAGCTGGAGAGCATTCCGGGCTTTTCCACCGCCATTCCCTACGACCGGTTCATTGACACGGTGAACCGGGCAGGCTGCGCCGTGGTGGCACAGAGCGGCCATCTGGTGCCGGCGGACAAGAAGCTGTATGCTCTGCGGGATCTGACCGCTACGGTGGACAGCATCCCCCTGATCTGCGCCAGCATCATGAGCAAGAAGCTTGCCATGGGGGCGGACTGCATCCTGCTGGACGTAAAAACCGGCAGCGGCGCCTTTATGAAAACGGAGCAGGAGGCGGTGCAGCTGGGGGAGGCTATGGTGCGCACCGCAAAGCTTGCCGGGAAGCGATGCCGGGCGGTGGTGACGGATATGGATATGCCCCTGGGCAGTGCCGTGGGCAACGCCATCGAGGTGGCGGAGGCCATTTCCGTCTTGCAGGGACAGCGGCACACGGCACTGGGAAAACTGAGCCTGACTTTGGCTGCCCACATGCTCACCATGTGCGGCAGGGGCACCCTGGAGCAGTGCCTGGCAGCGGCGGAGCAGGCAGTGGATTCCGGCACCGCACTGGAGCGGTTTGCCTGGATGCTGCAATGCCAGGGGGGCGATCCGGCAGTGGCGGAGCATCCGGAGCGGCTGCCCCAACCGGCAAACAGCTTGACGGTGACGGCGGATCGGGCAGGGTATCTGACCCGGATCGCCAGCGAGGAGATCGGTCTTGCGGCTATGGAGCTGGGGGCAGGCAGGCGGAAGGCGGAGGATGTGCTGGATCCCACCGCCGGGCTGAAGCTGCACTGTGCAGTGGGGGATCCGGTGACGCCGGGTATGCCCCTTGCCACGCTGTATGCCACGGGCGTGACGGATTTTTCCGCCGCTGCCGTCCGGGTGCGTGGGGCAATGCCCATCGGGGAGGCGCAGCCCCGGGTGCAGCCCTTGCTGCGGCAGGTGATCGATACGGAGGGGACAGCCGGATAGGCTGCCTTCTTTTTTGGGTTGGTGACCTGTTCCTTTTGTGCGTTTTTTTATAATCTGCGTGCTATTTC
>NC_021039.1:2455251-2538018 GCF_000210095.1 Ruminococcus champanellensis 18P13 = JCM 17042 | reverse complement strand
AGCAGCACAAATTTTCCCAAGACATCGGTAAGACGGTACTGCGTGTGCCAAGCACGCAGACTATCAGAAAACGCACACAAACAAATGGTCACCAAAAGCAGAACGGTACGGAATAAGCGGCGCACGCAGAGCATCAAAGACAAGCCGCAACCAAATGGTCACTTCGATAAACTCCTACTTTGCATCCCCAGCACAAAAGAAAAGAAACCCGCCCCGCTGCCCCAAAACCCCTTGCAATACGCCGGGTTTTGTAGTATAATAATACAGAATATGATGCCTTTGACAGGCACGGCAGACCGGATGCTGCCGGGGAAAGGAACGGCTTTATGGATAAAACAACGCTTGCCCATCTGTGTGAGCTTTCCAAGCTCGATTTCACAGAGGAACAGCAGGATGCGGTGATCGCCCAGATGGACGATATCATTGCGCTGATGGATCAGATCAAGGAATATGACGTGACCTACGACGATACCCAGGATCACAACGAGATCCCCTACCAGGCACTGCGGGAGGATGTGGCACAGCCCTCCTACGATACCGCCCGGCTTCAGCAGAATACCCAGCCCCGGGATGACTGCTATGTAGTGCCGAAAATGATGGAATAACACCGGAAAGGGATTGGAAAGATGGATTTACAGAACACCACGCTGACCCAGTTGCGGCAGCTTCTGGACAGCAAAAGCATCAGCGCTGCTGAACTGACGGATGCGTATCTGGAGCGGATCCGTGCAGTGGATGGCAGTCTGCTGTCCTATATCACCGTGACCCCGGAGGAGGCGCACGCCCAGGCGGAACAGGCGCAGGCCCGGATCGATGCAGGCAATGCTGCGCCCTTGACGGGCATCCCCATGGCTATGAAGGACAATCTTTGCACCGACGGGGTACGCACCACCTGTTCCTCCCGGATGCTGGAGGATTTCGTGCCCCCCTATGACGCAACGGTTGTGGAAAAGCTGAAGGCGCAGAATTATATCATGCTGGGCAAGGCAAGCATGGACGAGTTTGCCATGGGCAGCTCCAACCAGACCAGCGCCTTTGCCAAGACCCGGAACCCCTATGACACAAGCTGTGTGCCCGGAGGCTCCTCCGGCGGCAGTGCGGCAGCGGTCAGCGCAGGGCTGTGCGCCGCTGCTTTGGGTTCGGATACGGGTGGATCCATCCGGCAGCCTGCATCCTTCTGCGGCGTCACCGGCTTAAAGCCCACCTACGGCAGAGTGTCCCGGTATGGTCTGGTGGCATTCGCCAGCTCGCTGGATCAGATCGGCCCCATCGCCCGGTGCGCCCGGGACTGCGGCACGGTGCTGTCCGCCATTGCGGGACAGGATCCCCACGATGCCACCTCTGCGCCCCAGTCAGTGCCGGATTTCAACGAAAAAGTCGGCAAGTCTCTGAAGGGGCTGAAAATCGCCCTGCCCAAGGAATTTTTCGGGGACGCTGTGGACGATGAGGTCAAGGAAGCGGTTCTGGCTGCTGCCAGGGAATATCAGTCCATGGGGGCGGAGCTGGTGGATTGCTCCATTTCCACCCTGAAGTATGCGGTTGCCGCATACTACCTGATCGCCTCTGCGGAGGCGGCATCCAACCTTGCCCGGTTTGACGGCATCAAATACGGCCTCCGGGGCGAGGGAAACAGCTTTGATAAAATGATCCGGGACAGCCGGAGCAGAGGCTTCGGGGACGAGGTCAAGCGCCGGATCCTGCTGGGGAACTATGCCCTGTCCAGCGGCTATTACGACGCTTACTACCGGAAAGCCCTTGCCCTCAAGCAGGATTTCATCAAGGAATATGACCGGATCTTCCAGAACGCCGATATCATTCTCACCCCCACGGCGCCTACGGTGGCATACCCCATCGGCAAGCAGGAGCATGACCCGGTGAAGATGTACACCGGAGATATCTGCACGGTGACGGTGAATATTGCCTGCCTGCCTGCCATCAGCACCACCTGCGGTTATAGCAGGACGGGGATGCCCATCGGCATGTCCTTGATCGGCAGACGCTTTGACGAGGCTACCATCATCCAGGCGGCTGACGCATTCGAGCAGGGCTTTACTGTGATCCCGGCAAAGCCGGAGGGAGGAGCGGCAAAATGAGATTGTACCCCACCATCGGCCTGGAGATCCACGCCGAGCTTCTGACCAAATCCAAGGTGTTCTGCACCTGTTCTGCGGAATTCGGCGGCGAGCCCAATTCCCGCTGCTGTCCGGTATGCTCCGGACTGCCCGGTACCCTGCCCATTCTGAACCGGAAGGCGGTGGAATACATCGTCAAGGCAGGCTATACCATGAACTGCGACATTTCCCGGTTCACCAAGTGGGACCGGAAGAACTATTTCTACCCGGATCTGCCCAAGGCGTACCAGATCTCCCAGATGCCACGTCCCGTGTGTCTGAACGGCCATGTGGACATCCGGGTGAACGGGGAGGACAAGGTGATCCGCATCAACCGGATCCACCTGGAGGAGGACGCAGGCAAGCTGGTGCACGATGAAGCTGCCCATGTGAGCCTGGCGGATTATAACCGGTGCGGCATCCCGCTGATCGAGATCGTCACCGAGCCGGATTTCCACAGCGCAGAGGACGTAACCGCCTTTGTGGAAAAGATCCGGCAGCTACTCCAGTACGCCGGCGTATGCGACGGCAAGATGGAGCAGGGCTCCCTCCGGTGCGATGTGAACATTTCCCTGGCAGAGCCGGGTGCGCCCCTGGGTACCCGGGCGGAGATCAAGAATCTGAACTCCGTGAAGGCAATCGGCAGAGCCATTGATTACGAGATCTACCGGCAGACGGAGATTCTGGAATCCGGCGGCAGGGTGCATCAGGAGACCCGCCGGTTCAGCGACAGCACCGGGGAAACCACTGCCATGCGTTCCAAGGAGGATGCGCACGATTACCGGTACTTCCCGGATCCGGACATTCCCCCCATCATCTTTACCGAGCAGGAGCTGGAGGAGATCCGGGCAAGCCTGCCGGAAATGCCGGAGCAGCGGCTTGCCCGGTATCTTGAGTGGGGCATCGCCAAGAACGAGGCGGAGACCCTGCTCGGCGACAAGCGCATCAGCGACTTTTTCGATGCGGCCGCCGCAAGCTATCCCAACCCCAAAGCCATCGCTTCCTTCATTCTGGTGGAGCTGATGCGCCGGATCAATCTGGGAGAAGCGGATATGGGAACCCTGCCCTTTGACGGGCCTGCGCTGGCACGGCTGGTGGAGCTTGGGGAAACCGACAAGATCAACAAGAGCAATATGAAGGATATCCTCCGGAGTATGCTGGAAACCGGCAAGACGGCGGATCAGATCGCCGAGGAGGAGAATCTGTGGATCCGGGAGGATCTGGGGCTGGCGGAATCCGTCATCGACAAGCTGCTGGCGGACAATCCGGGGCCGGTGGAGCAGTACCGGAACGGGGAACAGAAGGTATTCGGATTTTTGATGGGACAGGCAAACAGAGCGCTGAAGGGCTCTGCCACACCCAAGGCCATCAAAGAGCTGTTGGAAAAGAAGCTGAAAGGCTGATAGGGAAGGAAAGGTATTGAGAAGATGTTTTTAGCAAATCGTTATCGGGATCATCTCACCAGCATGATCGGCGAAGGGGAGATCGGCAAGACCGTCCGGGTATCCGGCTGGGTGGAGAACATCCGGGATCACGGGGGCATCAAGTTCATCGACCTGCGGGATCACTACGGCATTGTGCAGATCACCATGCAGCAGAACGAGGGTCTGCTGGAGGGCGTGAACAAGGAAAGCGCCGTTTCCGTCAGCGGACAGGTGGTCAAGCGGGATGCGTCCACCTACAATGACAAGATCGCAACCGGTACGGTGGAGATCGTGGCACAGACCCTGGAGATCCTGGGAAAGGTTACGGTGCCCCTGCCCTTTGAGGTGCCCTCCTCCCGGGAATCCGGCGAGGATATCCGGCTGCGGTACCGGTTTTTGGATATGCGGAACCACCGGGTGCATCAGAACATCGTATTCCGTTCCAACATTATGTCCTTTATGCGGGAGAAGATGACCAGTCTGGGTTTTTTGGAGCTTCAGACCCCCATCCTTTCCACCTCCTCCCCGGAGGGGGCACGGGACTATCTGATCCCCAGCCGGAAGCATCACGGCAAGTTCTATGCCCTGCCCCAGGCACCCCAGATCTTCAAGCAGTTGTACATGGTGTCCGGCTTTGATAAATACTTCCAGCTTGCTCCCTGCTTCCGGGACGAGGACGCAAGAGCGGATCGTACCCCCGGCGAGTTCTACCAGCTTGACCTGGAAATGTCCTTTGCCACCCAGGAGGAAGTATTTGCCGTTGCGGAGGAGGTTTTCCCCGCCATCATCGAGAAATTCAGCAACAAGCCCTTCACCAAGGGTCCCTTCCCCCGGATCACCTATGCGGATGCCATGCTGAAGTACGGCTCCGACAAGCCGGATCTGCGGAATCCGCTGTTCATCATCGACCTGTCCGATCAGTTCGTGGGCAGCGACTTCAAGCCCTTCTCCAACAAGACCGTCCGGGGCATCCGGGTGCCTAAGATGGGTGAAAAGTCCAAGACCTTCTTCAAGAGCATGGAGGAGTACGCCCTGTCCATCGGCATGAAGGGACTGGGCTATGTGAAGGTGGACGAGAACATGTCCTTCCTGGGCCCTATTGACAAGTTCCTGACGGATGCCTCCCGGGAGGAGATCAAGCGCCGTGCAGAGCTGGAGCCCGGGGATGTGCTGTACTTTATCGCGGACAGCAAGAAGAATGCGGAGAAATTTGCCGGACAGATCCGCACGGAGGTTGCAAACCGGATGGGTCTGATCGACAACGACCGGTTCGAGATCTGCTGGATCGTGGACTTTCCCATGTACGAGGAGGACGAGGAAACCGGCAAGCCCATCTTCACCCACAACCCCTTCTCCATGCCCCAGGGTGAGCTGGAGGCTCTGAACACCAAGAACCCCTGCGATGTGCTGGCATACCAGTATGATGTGGTGTGCAACGGGGTGGAGCTGGCGTCCGGCGCAGTCCGGAACCATGACCCGGAGGTGATGGTGAAGGCGTTTGAGATTGCTGGCTACACGGAGGAGGATGTGGCAGCCAAGTTCGGCGCTCTGTACAGCGCATTCAAGTTTGGTGCGCCCCCCCATGCAGGTATGGCGTTCGGCATTGACCGGATGATCATGCTGCTGCTGGACGAGGAGAGCATCCGGGAGGTCATTGCCTTCCCGCTGAACTCCAACGCCCAGGATCTGCTGCTGGGTGCCCCCACCCAGGTTACGGAGCAGCAGCTACGTGAGGTACACATCAAGGTGCGGCAGCGCCCCCAGGATCTGAAGAACCAGGAAAAATCAGAATAAGCAAGCGGGGCATCCGGAAGGATGCCCCTGTTTTGGATGGAGGAACCATGAACCAGGAGATTTACGAGGATCGATATAGACCCATGGTGCCGAAGGTGATCGATTACGGCTGTATTGTTGTGGGGGTTCTGTCCTTCTTTATGCTTGGATACCGGTTGCAGTGCGTGTTCTGGTATCCTCTGCTCCTGCTGCTTGTGCCTTGTGTGCTGTCCGGATTTCCCGGCAGGATCTATTGCAACCAGGAAACAGTGGCGATACAGGATCTGTATCACGGTACAAAGCGGATCCCCATCGATGCCATCATGGGTCTGGAAATCAAGATTTACAGCCATGAGGAGGGGATACCCATGATTGTGCATCATTATATCTATGTGATGCGCATTCGTACAGCTGGAAAAACCTACGTCTTTAAACAGTATGTGAAAAGGGATGCGGACAGAAAAAACACTGCGTTTATGAAGCTCAAACGGTACATAGAAGCAGTGCGGTATATTGATTCCATCGCATAGCACAAAAACCCGCCCGGTATGCCCGGACGGGTTTGTTTTATGATAGCGCCTCAGATTTTCTTGGTGGCAACTTCTTCCACCAGCTTTGCCAGCAGGGCGTCCTGGGTCATGCTGCCCAGATCCCCGTCCCGGCGGGAGCGGACGGATACGGTCTTGCTCTCCACCTCGTTGTCTCCGATGGTGAGCATGTAGGGCACCTTCTCCAGCACTGCCTGCCGGATCTTGTAGCCCACCTTCTCTGCCCGGTCGTCCACGGTGATGCGCATGCCCGCAGCCTCCAGCTTTCTTGCGAGCTCCAGGGTGTAGTCCATGTGCCGGTCTGCAATGGGGATCAGCTTGACCTGTTCCGGTGCCAGCCACAGGGGGAATGCACCGGCGTACTTTTCGATCAGCAGGGCAAGGGTACGCTCATAGCAGCCCAGAGATGTCCGGTGAATGATGTAGGGGCGGCGCTTGGTGCCGTCCACGTCGGTGTATTCCATGCCGAACAGCTGCGCCAGCATCTGGTCGATCTGGATGGTGATGAGGGTGTCCTCCTTGCCGTGTACGTTCTTGATCTGGATATCCAGCTTGGGCCCGTAGAAGGCAGCCTCGTCAATGCCGATGGTGTAGTGGATGCCCAGGTGATCCAGGATCTTCTTCATAGCGCCCTGTGCCTCGTCCCACTGCTCCGGGGTGCCGATATACTTTTCCGTGTTGTTGGGATCCCACTGGGAGAACCGGTAGGTCACATCATCCGCCAGACCCAGGGTGGTGAGCATGTAGTTGGCAAGCTCCAGACAGCCCCGGAACTCATCCTCCAACTGCTCCGGACGAAGGATCAGATGTCCCTCGGAAATGGTAAACTGCCGTACCCGGATCAGACCGTGCATCTCGCCGCTGTCCTCGTTCCGGAACAGGGTAGAGGTCTCGCCCAACCGCATGGGCAGATCCCGGTAGGAACGGGGACGGTTCAGGAATACCTGGTACTGGAAGGGACAGGTCATGGGACGCAGGGCAAATACCTCCTTGTCCTTCTCCTCGTCCCCCAGTACGAACATGCCTTCCTTGTAGTGATCCCAGTGGCCGGAGATCTTGTACAGGTCGCTCTTTGCCATCAGAGGGGTCTTGGTCAGCAGGTAGCCCCGGCGCTGCTCCTCATCCTCCACAAAGCGCTGCAGTAGCTGGATGACTCTTGCGCCCTTGGGCAACATGATGGGCAGACCCTGACCGATGCAGTCCACGGTGGTGAACAGCTCCAGCTCTCTGCCCAGCTTGTTGTGATCCCGCAGCTTGGCTTCCTCCAGTTGCTTGAGGTATGCCTCCAGTTCCGCAGCCTTGGGGTATGCGGTACCGTAGATCCGGGACAGCATCTTGTTCTTTTCGGAGCCTCTCCAGTATGCGCCGGTGCAGGACAGCAGCTTGAACGCCTTCACCGGAGCGGTGGTCATCAGATGAGGCCCTGCGCACAGGTCGGTGAAATCCCCCTGCTTGTAGAAGGAGATGGGCTCTCCCTTGCCTGCATGCTCGCTGCACAGCTCTACCTTGTAAGGCTCACCCATTTCTTCCAGCTTCTTGAGCGCCTCTGCCGGGGGCAGCTCAAACTGCTCCAGGGGGATGCCCTCCTTGACGATCTGCTTCATTTCCGCCTCGATCTTCACCAGTTCATCGGCGGTAAAGGGCTTCTCCACGTCAAAGTCGTAGTAGAATCCGTTGTCGATGGCGGGGCCGATGGCAAGCTTTGCTTCCGGGTACAGCCGCTTTACGGCTTGCGCCAGAATGTGGGAGGCGGTGTGCCAGAATGCCTTCTTACCCTCGATGGAGTCAAAGGTCATGACCTCAAAGGAGCAGTTCTCGGTGAGCACTGTCCGCAGATCCTTGACCTCCCCGTTGATTTTGACGCAGCATGCAGCCTTGTACAGCCCCATGCCGATGCCCTTGATGACCTCGGCGGCGGATTGACCAGCTTCAGCCTGACGGATACTGCCGTCCTTCAGTGTCAGTTCGATCATAGCAAAATACTTCCTTTCAGTTGATGATGTTATCGGATTGCGTCTGTCCGGGCGGTCATACCGCACGGGGACAGGCTTCTGTCACGGAACAGCGTGCGGATCACCCCCTCTCAAACAAAAACGCCCCCTATGCGGTTGCATAAGGGGCGACAAGTCGCGGTTCCACCCTGGTTCACAGTCATAGACTGCCTTTGGATGCTCTGTAACGGGAGCGCCCGTTGCCGGTTAGGCACACTGGTAGAGGCGGTATGCAGCATCTCTGCGCCAGCACCGCTTGCAGCCGGGACGGTGCTCTCTGTATGACGCACGGTGGGATCTGCCATCCTCCGTCATGGTTTTCCACGATATTGTTTCATACAAGATTATACTAGCACAAGCCGCCGGATTTGTCAATCGCCGGGGCGAAAAAAATTTTGTCCTCCGGCTGGGAGCATCCGGGGCGGCAGAGGGGCTTTTTGGCACACTGCACAAAAACAAGGGGGAATCCTCTGAAAATGCGCAGGGGGATTGTATAAAATGCTGAAATCCGTTCAGTCCTGTGCCGGGAGGGCTCTTTGTGGGGGATTGCCCTTGACAAGCAGGTTGAAAAGTTATAAAATAATAATGTTGCAATCTATGAGCCGGCGGCATGATCCCAGACCGGTTTGATAGGATATATTTGCAAATGACTTTTCCGGGATGCGCCCCATCCCGTAAGCTACGGCACAGGCTATGTGGCTGTACTTTTATTTGTGCCGGCTCTGCCGGTCAGTATAAATATGGAATCAACGGCGAATCAGCCCCCAATTCTGAATCAGAGAACAGATGTTCTCTTTGTGCGCACGGGCGCAGTATACACAAATGAATAAAAATACGGTGACATTGTCCGCCTTAGTGAAGTGATAGTCAGAATCAGACTGAATGAAGGAGGACGGTACAACGTGGATGAAACCATGATCACAGTGCTGACCGGCGTGGCAGCGCTGATCGTCGGTGCAGCGATTTCCGGGTTCATTTTCTTCAAGCAGGGCATCGCATACCGCCGGCGTGAGGCGGAAAGCGTGATCGGCTCTGCGGAGAAGGAAGCGGAGCGCATTCTGGAGGACGCAGGAAAGGATGCGGACAGCCGGAAAAAGGCGGCGTTGGTGGAAGCGAAGGACGAGATCTACAAGCTGCGCTCGGAGGCGGAGCGGGAGATCAAGGATCGCCGGGGAGAGATCTCCCGGCAGGAGCGTCGCATCCAGCAAAAGGAAGAAAATCTCGACCGGAAGAACGACAACCTGGAGCGGAAGGAAGAACAGCTCCAGAACAAGATCCGGGCGGCGGAGGATCGGCTCAAGGAGGCGGAGACCCTCAAGAAAAGTGAAATGGATATGCTGGAGCGCATTTCCGAGCTGACCCGGGAACAGGCAAAGGAATACATGCTCAATATGCTGGAGGATGACCTGGTACACGAAAAGGCGCTGAAGGTCACCAGCTACGAACAGCAGATCAAGGACGAGTGCGACGAGAAGGCACGGAACTACATTGCCCTTGCCATTGCAAAATGTGCGGCGGAGCAGGTGTCCGAAGCGGCGGTTTCCGTGGTGGCACTGCCCAATGACGAAATGAAGGGCCGCATCATCGGACGGGAGGGCAGGAACATCCGGACGCTGGAAACCCTCACCGGAGTAGATCTCATCATTGACGATACCCCGGAGGCTATCACCCTGTCCTGCTTTGACCATGTGCGCCGGGAGGTTGCCCGGATCGCTCTGGAGAAGCTCATCAGCGACGGCCGGATCCATCCCACCCGCATCGAGGAAATGGTGGATAAGGCACGGCGTGAGGTGGAATACAAGATCAAGCAGGAGGGCGAGCGTGCCATCCTGGAAACCAATGTACACGGACTGAACAGCGAGCTGGTAAAGCTCATCGGCAGACTCCGGTACAGAACCAGCTACCGGCAGAATGTGCTGAACCACAGCATCGAAGTGGCGCAGTTGTCCGGCATCCTTGCCTCCGAGCTGGGTGTGGACGCTACCCTGGCACGGCGTGCGGGACTGCTCCACGATATCGGCAAGGCGCTGACCTCCGAGATCGAAGGCTCCCATGTGCAGATCGGTGTGGATGTATGCCGCCGGTATAAGGAAAGCCCGGAGGTTATTCACGCCATCGAGGCCCATCACAACGACGTAGAGCCCAGAACCGTCATTGCCTGCATCGTACAGGCGGCGGACGCCATTTCTGCGGCACGGCCTGCGGCAAGAAGCGAAAACTACGAGAACTACATCAAGCGGCTCCAGAAGCTGGAGGAAATCTGTCAGAGCTACGAGGGCGTGGAGAAAAGCTACGCTGTCCAGGCGGGCAGAGAGATCCGGATCATGGTACAGCCGGAGGTCATCAACGACGAGAAGATGGTTCTGGTGGCACGGCAGATCGCCAAGCAGATCGAGGACGAAATGGAATACCCGGGTCAGATCAAGGTCAACATCATCCGGGAAAGCCGGGCAGTCGAATACGCAAAATAACGCATACCAACCCCTGCGCAGCAATGCGTGGGGGTTTTCTGTAAAGGAGCATGTTTATGGCGAAAACCTTGTTTCACAGTTCGGAGCGTTCCAACTTTATTGTAAATCTGAAGCCGGAGCGGCTGCGGCAGCTGTCCTGCCGGGTGTGCATGCTGGCAATGATCCTGCTGACCGGCAGTATGCTGCTGACGGAGCTGACCCAGGACGTATACGGCAGCCTGTCGGAAGCCATCAGCGACGGGGGCACCAGGGGCGTGCTTGCCTATCTGGTGCTGATTTTGCGGAGCGTGTCCTCCATGTTTGCGGTGGGAGGCGTGCTTGCCCTGATCTTTGCTTTCATCGCCCTCATCAAGAAGCAGTTTGACCCGAAACGGGCGGCACTGCCGGCAGCACTCCTGTGCAGCATCCTGATCCTGGGGTATATTTCCGCCCTGCTGTCCTTCGACACCACCGTTGCCCTCATCGGCATGGAGGGGCGGGGACGGGGCGTGCTGGCACTGCTGTTCTACGGTGCATTCTTCGTGATCTGCTCCCAGCTGCACCGCAAAGAGGCGGAAAAGCTGGGGCTCTGGATCACCGGATACGGACTGGCACAGTGCCTGTTTGCCCTGTTCCAGATCCTGCCCATCCGGCTGCCCTCCAGCTACGACCATATGTTCCCCCGGCTGCTGGTGGATGTGTACCTGCCCAGCGGCTTGTCCTCCAACCCGGCGGCGTTCGCCATGCTGCTGACCATGCTGGGGATGCTGGCGGTGTGCATGGCACTGTACAGCCGGGAGAAGAAGCGCCGGCTCTATTACACCATTGCGGCGGCGGTGTTCCTGTTCTTCCTGCCCCGAACCCAATGCCTGGCAGGACTGGTGGGACTGGGCGCAGTGCTGGTGACCGGCTTGGTGCTGGGGCTGCGGAAGGGAGCATGCAAGCCGGTCAAGCCCCTGGCGGCAATGGTGCTGTGCGCCGGCATCGGCTTCGGCACAGCCTGTGCTGCGCCTTTGCTCAACGGCAGCAAGTTCCTGTCCTCTGATGCGGATACCCCCCTGTCCGCCGGCTATCATTTGCAGGACGGCTCCATTGTGTTCCTGGATGGGGCGTACCGGAACGATGTGTGCGGTCAGTACTCCCGGCAGGATGCCCAGGGGAAGTTCGACCTGGAGCAGCCTCTGAGCATCTATCCCTATATGTGGAAGCAGGCGGCCCAGACCATTGCCAAGTATCCCCTGCTGGGTACCGGTGCGGATAATTACATTTATGCCCAGTTGCGCTCCAGCTATACCATCATCCAGAATCTGAACATTGTGGACGATCCCTACAACGACTATCTGTACCAGGCAGCCACCCGGGGGATCCCGGCACTGCTGTTGTATCTGGCGCTGGCGGCAGTGTCCTTGCTCCGGGGTGCAAAGGCATACCGGAAGGGGAAGGCACCCCTGGGACTGGCGGTGCTGCTGGGGGCAGGGGGCTATCTGCTGACGGCGGTGTGCGGCATTTCCGCCCTGCCGGTGACTCCGGTTTTCTGGATGCTGCTGGGGCTTAGCTGCGGCGGCGTCCAGGAGGATTGAGGCAATGTCCGCCTGCCTGAAAAAAACACTTGCTTTTTGCGAAAAATGTGTTACAATATAGGTAGCGGTGCCGGAGGATCCCGGCGCTGAATATGTAATGGAGGTGTATTTAGAATGGCATACGTAATTTCTGATGATTGCATCATGTGCGGTGCTTGCGAGAGCGAATGTCCCGTAAGCGCAATTTCCGCTGGCGACAGCAAGTATGTGATTGACGCTGATACCTGCATCGAGTGCGGCGCTTGCGCCGGTGTCTGCCCGGTATCCGCTCCGAGCGCAGGCTGATCGTCCCCTTGGAGGACAGCGTTTGCAGGAGGCTATGCTTTCCGCAGACGCTGTTTGTCGTTTTGGGCATCCTTATGCAGGATCTCCGAAAAAGGACTTGCAAAGCGGCGGCTTTTGTGATATAATAATTTGTGCAATCTTGCACAAGGTCTGTCTGACGGCTTTGTGCGTATATTCTGAAATATGATGTATAACATATAAGGAGGAAACTCTTATGTTCCAGTTCCGTAAAGGTGCAGCCATCACGCTGGCTGCTTTGTGTATGCTATCCCCCCTGGCAGCAGGCTGCAACAACGACAGCAGCAGCAATACCGTGCCGGAGAGCACCGAGTATGTGGTTCCTGTTCCGGCGCCGGAGGATCGGATCTCCGAATCCGTCAAGGGTGCGGTGGTCGATGCACAGGTGGGCAAGCCGGCTGAATACAACAACACCGAGAAGCAGGAAAAGCTCCAGGTAGAGGTGGAGGCTGTCAAGGCACTGGACAAGTTCACCAACAAAAACGAAAACAAAACGGAGATCCTGTTTGTGGAGATGAATTTGACCAACAATTCCGGCAAGGTGCTGGATCTCAGTTATCTGACCCATTTCTCCACGGATGTGGACGGTACTGTCACCGATGTGGGACATTCCGCACTGGCAAACTCCCAGGCAACCAAATATTACGCAAACACCGGCAGAAAGCTGGTTCACCAGCAGGTGGCAGCAGGGGAGAAGATCTCCTTCGTGGTAGCGCTGGAGGTTCCCTCCGAGCGGAAGGGTCTGAAGCTGATCTACACCCCCTACAAGTACTACTCCAATGATACCATTGATTTCGAGATCAAGCCGGAGGATATTCAGCATATCGCCGGGTGATCCACAGGACACAAAGCGGAATGCAGCAAGCGTTCCGCTTTTTTAGGCTATGAGGAGGCTTTTTCATGCTGGTCGATTTCCATGTACACGCCTTTGCCGAGAAGATCGCCGCCCGTGCCATCGGGCAGGTCGCCGGAAAGGCGGATCTGATCCCGGAAACGGACGGTACGGCGGAGGGGCTGCGCCGGCGGCTACAGGAATGGGGCGTGGACAAGGGCGTGGTTCTGCCCATCGCCACCAAGCCCACCCAGCAGACCATCATCAACGACTGGGCGGCGCAGCAGCAGGACGAGACCCTGTACTGCTACGGCAGTGTGCATCCGGATGCGCCGGATGTGCTGGAGGAGCTGGAGCGGATCCGGCAGCTGGGGCTTCACGGCATCAAGCTGCATCCGGATTATCAGGGCTTCTTTGCGGATGAGCCAAGAATGCTGCCCATTTATCGGCGGTGCGCCCAGCTAGGGCTGCCGGTGCTGTTTCATGCCGGGTTTGACCCGGTTTCTCCCCAGGTGCGGCATGCTTCTCCGGAGGCACTGGCACGAATTGCCGAGGCGGTGCCGGAGCTGACCCTGATCGCTGCCCATCTGGGAGGCGTGCTGCAGTGGGATGAAGCGGAGCGGCTGCTGGTGGGCAGGAAGAATGTGTATCTGGACACGGCGTTTGCCAGCCATTCTATTGACCCAGGTCAGTTTGAGCGGATCGTGCAGCGACATGGGGCGGAGCGGATCCTCTTTGCCAGCGATTGCCCCTGGGACAGCCCGGTGAAGATCCACCGGATCATGGACGACTTTGCCCTGACCCCGGCGCAGCGGAGCCGGATCGACTGGGAGAATGCATTGGAGCTGCTGGCGCAGCACTGACAGGAGGACGGAATGAAACTGATCTCATGGAACGTAAACGGCTTGCGGGCATGCCGGGAAAAGGGCTTTGAGGCATTTTTTGCCCAGGAGGATGCGGACTTTTTCTGCATCCAGGAAACCAAGCTTCAGGCGGGGCAGATTCAGCTGGAGCTGCCCGGCTACAATCAATACTGGCATTATGCGGACAAAAAGGGCTACTCCGGCACGGCGGTATTCACCAAGCACATCCCCCTGTCCGTGCAGCGGGACTTCGGGCTTCCGGCGCACAACGGAGAGGGACGGGTGCTGACGTTGGAGTATCCGGATTTTTACCTGGTGAATGCCTATGTGCCCAACTCCAAGCGGGAGCTGCTGCGGCTGGATTACCGGATGGAGTGGGAGGATGCCCTGCGGCAGTACCTGTTGGGGCTGGACGCCAGGAAACCGGTGATCTACTGCGGTGATCTGAACGTGGCGCACCGGGAGATCGATTTGAAAAATCCCAAGTCCAACCGGCGGAATGCCGGCTTTACGGACGAGGAGCGGGGGCGGCTCTCCACCCTGCTGGACAGCGGTTTTACGGATACCTTCCGGCTGTTGTATCCGGACACTGCCGGGGCATACACCTGGTGGTCCTACATGTTCCACGCCCGGGAGAAGAACGCCGGGTGGCGCATCGACTATTTCATCGTATCCAACCGGATCGCTCCCCTGGTGCAGGACAGCCTGATCTACAAGGACGTGCTGGGAAGCGACCACTGCCCGGTGGGATTGCTGGTGCATGGACTTCGTACAGAAGCATAATAATTATACTGAGCGGCGATATTTTGCCGCTCTTTTTTTAATTTTTCCTGAATTTTCGGCGAAAGTTTACAGAAACTCTTGCAAAATGGGGGGTGTGATGCTATACTGATAATACAGAGAGTCAAATGCGGAGTCGGGACGCATCCGGCTTTGCAGCAGTCCGGGAAGGATTGCACAGCAACTGGGAGGGGCTTTTGCGGGGTGCAGAAGCCTGCGGGAGGAGCGAAGATGAGAGAAAACCAAAAGCCGATGGTGGGGATCTGTCTCGCAAAGATCCAGGATGCGACCCGTTCGGATCTGATGCAGCGGATTTGCCAGGAGGCTCATGACCGGGGCTTCCGGGTACAGATATATAATATGTATAACGATTTGTTTTTTCACCGGAAACGGGATGAAGGGGAAAAGAGCGTTCTGAATGTGCTGCAGATGGAGCTGCTGTCGGTGCTGATCGTCCTGCCCCAGACCATTCTGGATGAGCGAACAGTGCTTGAGCTGATTGACCGTGCCAAGCAGGCAAAGGTGCCGGTCATCAGCATCGACCAGCAGATTCCCGGCTGCTACAACGTGCTGTATGAATACGAAAAGCCCTTTTCCCAGGTGGTGCGCCATGTGTTCCAGGTGCATCACTGTCGCCGGGTGGCGTTTGTTGCCGGATTCAAGGGGAATCCCTTTTCCGAAGCCCGGATCCAGGTGTACAAGGATGCTCTGGAGGAGTTCGGCATCCCCTTTGACCCCACGCTGCTGAAGTACGGGGATTTCTGGGAGTGGCCTGCCTATGTTGCCGCCAGGGAACTGCTGGAGCAGGGTCTGCCGGAGGCGATCATCTGCGCCAACGACACCATGGCAATGGCAGTGTGCGAGATCATGTACCAGAACAACATCCGGGTGCCGGAGGACGTGATCGTCACCGGCTTTGACGGCATCGCCAAGGAGCAGTACCATTCTCCCCGGCTCACCACTGGCGCCCAGGATCAGCCCCATTGCAGCTGGCTGACGATGGAGATTGCCGCAAAGCTCATTGCAGGGGAGCAGCTGCCGTCCCAGGATTATTATGTCCATAACCAGGTGCGCTTTTCCGAGTCCTGCGGCTGCCGGAAAATGAATTTTCACAACAGCAGTCATATGCTCATGCAGATCTATGGGCAAATGGAAGAAACCAGAGAGTTTGAATTCCGGATCTTCAGCATGATCGGTACACTGACGGACGGCAGCACCCTGATGGAGACCGCAGAACGGTTGGGAGAGTATTTTCTGAACATGTCCACGGCTTACATGCAGCTGTGCCTGAATGGGGGGTACCTGCGTGACTGTGACGTGGCGGTGCCCCCGGACTGCCAGAAGGACGATATGTTTGTACTGGCACAGCGGGACAGCACGGAGTACACCACGCCCATGACCCGGTATCCCTTCCGGCAGCAGCTGGCGGATCCGGAACGGGCGTATTTCTTCCAGGCACCGGTGCTGTTTGTACCGCTGCATGACCAGAACGACGTGTTCGGCTATCTGGTCACAGTGTATGACCCCCACAATTTGCAGCATAATTATCTGTACACCTTTGTGATGGGTCTGGATCAGATCCTCAGTACCATCCGCAATCAGTCCATCCTCCGGTGTATGAACCGGATCCTGACGGAAACCAACCAGGAGCTTGCCAACATGTATATACACGATTCCATGACCGGGCTTCTGAATCGGCGTGGTTTCTTCCAGGAGATGGATCGTCGCCGTGCCGCCTGCGGGGATCGGGAAAGCTGGGTGTATGTGGCATCCGTGGATATGGACAGCCTGAAGTACATCAACGACACCTTCGGTCACCAGGAAGGGGATTTCGCCATCAAGACCGTGGCGGATGCCATTGTCAGCTGCGCCGGGAAAAACGGCTTTTGCGCCCGGTTCGGCGGGGACGAATACCTGGCTGCCATCATTACGGAGGATCCGGAGGAGGACGGCTGTCGCACCTTTGCACAGCGGCTCGCCAATCGGCTCCACAGTCTGAATCAGCAGAAGCTGCGTCCTTACCAGTTCGGCGCAAGCTGCGGCACGGTGCTGGAATCCAACACCCAGGAACTGGATCTGGATCAGCTCATGAAGCTGGCGGACGACCGGATGTATTCGGAAAAGCTCCGGCGCAAGTGCGTTCGGGGCGAGCCAAGGGAGAGCCATGCGTCCTGAACGATATTGCCATATAAAAGCAGCCCCCGGTCTGTACAGATTGGGGGTTTTTGGTCAGAACAAGCCCCGGAGCAGGAAGCCAGCCGCCCCTGCCCCTGCCAACAGCAGCAGCCACAGCACCGCCCTGCGTGCCGGAGAGCGGTGCGCCCCGGGGGAGGCAGCCGGATGCAGACAATGGCGTGCCTCGGCGGTGAGCAGCGCCATGGGCACCTGGGTCAGATTGGGCTTAAGATAAAAAACGGCTTTTTCAAAATAAAGGCTTTCCGGGTTGTGGATCTCCACCACTTTTCGGTTGACACCCTTGAGCATGCAACATTCCTCCTGCCTGGTTGTTTGGTGAAAGTATGGACAGGGGGACGCCGCCATATACGGCATGTAATAAATTTGTCCCGGATGGTCTGTGGAAAACTCTGTGGAAACAGTGGAAAAGCCCGGTTCTGCGTGTGGAAAACTTCGTTGAAAAGTTGGAAAACCACGCAGGTATGCCCCATTCCGGCTGTTGAAAGGGGATAATACTTGATGTAATTTCACATTGGATTATGACAGAAACCCCCTGGTACAGCCGGGAAATGTCCGGAAATGGGCGGAAGAAGGGCAAAAAAGATCCGCCGGGATGCCCCGACGGATGGTTTACGGTTTATTTTTCTGCTTGTGCCTTCAACAGATCCCGGATCTCGGTAAGAAGCTCCTGCTCCTTGGTGGGCTTGGGCGGTGCCGGTGGCGCTGCCTTCTGCTTGTGGGTGATCTTGTTGACGGTCTTGACCAGGGTGAATACACAAGCCGCAGTCAGCAGGAATACGATGACTTGCTGAATGAAGCTGCCGAAGTTCAGGTAGGGGTGATTGCCCCAGGGGATGGTCACGCCCAGGCTCTTGAAGTTGATGCCCACCAACAGGGTGCCGATCAGCGGCATCAGCAGGTCGTCAACCAGGGAGGAGACGATGGAGGTGAAGGCGCCGCCGACGATGATGCCGACTGCCATATCCAGTACGTTGCCCCGGGAAATGAAATCCTTGAATTCCTTGAGGATGGAGCGGGCACTGTCCGATGCGGTCTTGACCTTCTGGGCAGGCTGGGGAGTCTGCGGTGCAGGAGTCTGCGGTGCAGGTGCGTTGGTTTCTGCCATGATGAAGTCCTTCTTTCTTTTTCGGGTAGGAAATCTGCCCTTCATAATTCGACACCCTCATTATAGCACAAATCCGTCCCGATTGCACCAAAGAATCCTACAAAAATTCGCCTTAAATCGACTCGATGCTTGGTATTTCCAACGAAATTTTGTGGTTTTGCCGTCCTCGCTGATAGCCGGAAATGTCGATTGTGCCCAGTTCATCCCGATGGGAGGGCAGAGCCTCCACCGGGTGCAGATCGTCGGACATGGTGACCTGTGCCTTGCGCCGGGCAGGCTGATTGTTGAAGCTGTCGGAGCCGGAGGCTTCCTGCATCCGCACCCGGCTGGGTTCCTGCACATGAGCTTGCAGTTGTGCCGGATCCGCCTGTCCCGCCCCCTGCATCGTCCGGTGCCTGCCGAAGGGGTTGGTGTTGGGGGCAAGCTGTTTGCCGTCTGCCGCCGGGGCACTGCCCATCCGTGTGTTGTGATGCACCGGGTTTGGCTCGATGGGCGCCAGCGCCTGGGTCTGGGCAGCGGTGACCTCGTTCATCTGTACCGGCTTCCGCTTGGGGTTCAGATCTGCAAAGAAATCCTCCGGTGAGATGGGCTTTGCGGTCTTCTGGGGCTTGGGGGCAGGGGGCGGCGCAGGCTGCTGCTCTGCCGGCCGGGACAGATCATATCCGCAGCATACACAGAACCGGCTTTTTCTCGAAACGGTATCCCCACAGTTTGGACATTTCATATGAATCCCCCCATCTGCGTCCTATGCCCTTGGACAAATGCAACTTACTATTTTTATTCTAGCACTTCTATAGGCAGAACGCAATGGATTTCATACAAATTCATCTAAAAACACAGAACCTGTTATAATTTTTTGTGTAAAACGTACAATTCGGCAAAAAACTATCCCCTTTTTGCGGCTGGTGTGGTATAATAAGATCTGATACATGTGCACATGCCCGCAAAACAGGCTGCATGCCGTGAAAGGAGCCAGTGGCAACGCCACGATCAATATGGACGCATACACAGGAACAAATGCAAAGGAGCTGCGGAAGTCCCCCAAGGGGTTCATTACCCTGGTATTGAGCATGGTAGTCGTGCTGGGGGCTGCCTACGGGCTGACCAAGATCAACAATTCCTTTCAGGATATCAAGGGGCAGAACGCCGGGGACAGCCAGGTGGTGGTCACCACGCCCACAGCGTCTCCCAACGACCCCAACGCAGTGATCTACAGCAGTGAGAACATTGCCAACACCGCTTTGCAGGCGGGGGATCTGATCCTGGTGAACAACGATGTGAAGTATACCGAGGGTCAGGACACGGACGAGCTGGTCAGCATATACGACAACAAGAACGACGCCTACTACGTCAGCTCCATTGAGTTACAGCTGCGCAAGCGCTGCGTGGTGGCATGGAACAAGCTGATGAACGATTTCCGGGCAGCCACCGGTCTGGACAATATCCAGGTGGTCACCGGCTATCGGACGGAGGAGATGCAGCAGGAGCTGTACAACAAGAACAAGGCGTCCGGCAACGTGTCCAAGCCCGGCTATTCCGAGCATCAGACCGGGCTTGCCTTGAACGTGAACCTGTTCTACAGCAAGTATTCCGAGGAGTTCACCGGGGAAGGGGATTACGCCTGGGTGGACGAGCACTGCGCCGAGTATGGGTTTATCCCCCGGTACCAGGCATCCAAGGAATCCGAGACCGGCATCGGGGCGGAAACCGGTCACTACCGGTATGTGGGCATCCCCCATGCCACCTATATGATGGAGCAGAAGCTGTGCCTGGAGGAATACATCCGGCAGCTGTACAATTACACCTACGAAGGGGAGCATCTGAAGCTCCAGACCGGGGATGGCAAGCAGTATGAGGTCTACACTGTGCCGGCGGATCTGACCAATACCTCCACCTCCGTGCCGGTGCCGGCGGATCTGGACTATACCATTTCCGGCAACAATCAGGATGCCTTTATTGTGACGGTGGAGCTGAAGGATACGGGCAGCACCTCCGTTGCCACGGAGCCTGCCACGGAGGAGCCCACCGACCCGGCAGATACCCCGGCGGAATGATTCCAACAAAAGAAAGCGTGATGCTTTTGCATCACGCTTTTTCTGTTTCATAAGGCGCTGCTGCCTTTTGCAGCCGCACATCCACCATAGCGTCCACCAGTACCCCATCCGGGGTGTATTCCTCCGAGAACAGCTTGCCGCTGCTGCGGATCTCGTTCAGCAGACTGCCCTGGGAGAAGGGGAGCAATAGCCGCATGCGCCGTGCAGGATCCGGCAGCGCCTTTGCCAGTGCCGCCAGCAGCTGATCCATGCCCCGGTTCTCCTTGGCGGAGATCAGCACTGCATTCCGGGTTTCCGGGGCGAATGCCAGTTCCTCCGGCAGCAGGTCGCACTTGTTGAACACAGTGACCACCGGGATCCCGTCACAGCCCAGTTCCGACAGCAGATCCAGAGTGACCTGTGCCTGTTCCTCGCAGTTTTCCGCAGAAGCGTCGCAGATATGCAGGATCACGTCCGCATTGGCAGCCTCCTCCAGGGTGGATTTGAACGCCTCCACCAGGTGGTGGGGCAGCCGCCGGATCAGTCCCACCGTATCCACCAGCATCAGGCTTCTGCCGTCCGGCAGTTCGATGGCACGGGAGGTGGTTTCCAAAGTGGCGAACAGCTTGTTTTCCGCCAGTACCCCTGCATCCGTCAGCAGGTTCAGCAGGGTGGATTTCCCCACGTTGGTATACCCCACAATGGCGCACACCAGTACGCCGTCCTTCTTCCGGCGGCTCCGGGCATAGGTGCGGCGTTTTTCGATCTCCTTCAGCTCCGCCGACAGGTTGGAGATCCGGGTGCGGATATGCCGTTTGTCGGTTTCCAGCTTGGTTTCGCCGGGGCCTCTGGTGCCGATGCCGCCTCCCAGCCGGGATAGCTGGATGCCCATGCCTGCCAGCCGGGGCAGCCGGTACCGCTGCTGGGCAAGCTCCACCTGGAGCCGTCCCTCATGGGTGGTGGCACGCTGGGCGAAAATGTCCAGGATCAGCATGGTACGGTCAATGGTATGCACGCCGCAGGCATCCTCAATGTTCCGGATCTGGGTGGCGGTCAGCTCATGGTCAAAAATGATCTGGTCGATATCCCCGGACTGGCACAGCTGCGCCATTTCCTCCAGCCGTCCCGGGCCGATGCAGGTGGCGCTGTCAAAGGCGGGACGCTTCTGGACGATCCGGGCGGCAGTGTCCGCTCCGGCAGTGTCCGCCAGTTCCTCCAGCTCATCCAGGGACTGCTCTGCGTCATACTCTCCCGTATCCACCGCTGCCAGCAGCACCCGGGGGCGTTTTGCTTCCGTTTCGATCATGGATCAGTCTCCTTCGGTAATGATGGCTTCCAGCGCCAGCTCCATCATGGCGGTAAAGCTCTCCTGCCGCTCCTGGGCACTGGTGGATGCCCCCGTCAGCGGCAGATCCGACACGGTGGCGATGCACAGGGCCTGCTTCCCGGCACGGGCGGCGTTCATATACAGGGCGGCAGCCTCCATTTCCACTGCCAGTACGTTCATTTTCTGCCACTGGGCGGTGGAATTGCTGTCGTCGTAGAAGGTATCGCTGGACAGCAGGTTTCCCACATGCCAGTGCAGGTTCAGCTGCCGGGCATGGGCTGCGGCAGCCTCCAGCAGGGCAAAATCCCCGATGGGCGCATAGGTGCCGGGGAGCCCGTACTGGCTTGCATAGCTGCTGTTGGTGCATGCACCCTGTCCCAGCACAATGTCCCGGAGCTGCACCTGGGGAGCGATGCCGCCGGCGGTGCCTACCCGGATGATTTTCTGTACGTTGTAGGTGTGGAACAGCTCATAGGAGTAGATGCCGATGGAGGGCATGCCCATGCCGCTGCCCTGGACGGATACGGGAACGCCCTTATAAGTGCCCGTAAAGCCCAGCATATTCCGCACCCGGTTGTAGCACACCGGATGCTCCAGATACTGTTCTGCGATAAACTGCGCCCGCAGGGGATCTCCGGGCATCAGCATCCGGGGTGCGATCTCTCCCGGATTTGCCTGATTGTGGGGTGTCGCCATGTTTATTCCTCCTTTCGGGCAGGTGCGCCCTGATAGCGATAGCTTGCAAAGTCGAAATGCACCAGTTTCATAATGAACCGGGACATTTCCGCCGTCTCCGTCAGAACCCGCATGACGGTTTCCTCATCCAGCCGCAGCAGGAAGTCTGCCGGGTACCTGGCTTCAATGTAGAACCGGTTCAGCATGGAGGCACGATCCAGCCACTGTCCGAAGTGGGGATCCTCCTGCATGGCCTGCTTGCACAGCCAGGGCAGGTTGTGTCCGTCGTATAATCTGTGCCGCCGGTACAGCAGGTAGCCCTTGATCGCCTTTTCAATGGCCTGCTGACAGTGGAACGCCACCGTGTTGTAGCACAGGGGCTGGTCGATCAGCTCGTTTGCCGCAAGCAGGTCGATATTGGCGTAATACAGCCAGTCGAAATACCGCTTGCTGTCATTGTCCCGATACCCCCGGCTCATAGCAGCACACTCCCGGTCTGGGCGATCTTCCAGGCAAAGGTGCGCTGATCGGCGCAAAGGGTGTTCCACTCGCTTTCCCGGTACAGCACCAGGTCGAAGGGATAGTCGCAGTCCACCTTGGCGTACAGGGCGCATTCCAGCTCGGAAATGCTCTCCACCTTATCGGATACCACCAGTGCCAGCTTGAAGCTGACCAGCGTCCCGGCGGTGTCCTCCTTGCGGCTTACCAGATAGATGTGCTTGGGGGAACAAATGTTCCCGATTTCATTTGCGACAGTTTGAATTTCCGGATGCATCCTCAGCACTCCTTTCAGTTTATAGAAATCTTTGGGTATAGACGCAAACGCCCACAATCAGAAACAGCAGGGCTGTTGCCAGACCCGACAGCAGCAGCTTCCACTTGGGTATCAGTACATAGGTATTCTTCCGCCGGGTCGTTTTTGCAGACATCACCACGACCTGCCTGCCGATGGCAATATAGGGGCGGGAGCCGTCTGTCTGTGCCACGGGCAGATACCAGATGCTGCCGTCCCTGGTGCGGACAGTAAGCTGGATCCCGTCGTTGTCAATTACGGTGCCGGGTTTGGCGACTGCCAGCAGGTACAGGGTGATCCCCAGCACGAACAGCCCCAGCACTTCCCAGAATATTACGCCGAGCATAGCGTCACCTCTTTTTCAATTATGGCAACACTGCACAATCTGTGTGTGATGCCGCCTTAAAATATACTGCCCACGGCGCAGCCCAGGAATATCAGGGCGATGCATACCGTCCACAGTACCAGACTGCGCTTCGGGAGCAGGGAGTAGTGCAGGTTCCAGCGCCGCATGACCTCCGGCAGCACCGTGATCTCCTTGCCGATGGCAATGTAGGGTCGGTCGCCGTTTACCCGTGCCACCGGCAGCTGCCGGATCCGGTCGCCCCTGGTGCGTACTGTGATCTGAATGCCGTCGTTGTGGATCACCGTGCCGGCTTGGGCGTCATGGAGCAGACAGACGGTCAGCCCCAGCATGAACAGCCCCGGCAGGCTCCAGAAGATCACGGCGATCATGGGACTATCTCCCCGTCGATCATGACCCATTCCGGCTCGGTGAGAAAGCCCAGGGGATCCTGCCGGTAGCATTGCAGATCCGCATCCTTTCCGGGGGTGATGCTGCCCACCCGGTCGTCAATGCCTGCCAGCTTTGCCGCCCCCAGGGTAATGGCATACAGTGCAGCATCGTAGGGCAGACCGCCCTTCACCGCCGCTGCCGCCGACAGGGGCAGGTACTGGAGGGGCACCTCCGGATGATCCGTGCAAATGGCGATGGGCACCCCGTTCCGGTGCAGCGCTGCGCCGTTGTGCAGCTCTGCATGGTTCAGCTCCGGCTTGCACCGGTCGCACAGCAGGGGGCCGATGATGACCCCGGTTTTTTCCGGTGCCAGCAGGTCGGCGATCAGATGCCCCTCCGTGCCGTGTATCAGCACCGGATCCAGAGAAAATTCCTTTGCAATCCGCAGGGCGGTGAACATATCGTCCGCCCGGTGGCAGTGGAAGAAAGCCTTGCATTCTCCCCGGAGCAGGGGCAGCAGCGCCTCGTGCTTGGCATCAAATTCCGGTGCGTCCAGGTTTTCCGGATCCGCTTCATGGGCGGCAAGGTCGGAGCGATACCGCCGTGCAGCCGCCAGCCCCTCCCGGATCAGCGCCGCCGTTGCCATCCGGGTAATGGGGGTCTCGTCCCGGTCGTTGTATACGGACTTGGGGTTTTCACCCAGGGCGAATTTCACCCCGGCAGTGCGGATCAGCATGCTGTCGATTCGCCGTCCCGCCGTCTTGATGGCGGCAATTTGTCCGCCGCAGGCGTTGGCACTGCCCGGAGAGCTGAGCACAGCGGTGATGCCCCGACGCCGTGCCTCTGCAAAGCATCGATCCATGGGGTTGATGCCGTCAATGGCACGGAGCTGGGGGGTGAAGGGGTCGCTTGCCTCGTTGCAGTCGTCCCCC
This sequence comes from Ruminococcus champanellensis 18P13 = JCM 17042, assembly GCF_000210095.1. Classification (NCBI taxonomy): domain Bacteria; kingdom Bacillati; phylum Bacillota; class Clostridia; order Eubacteriales; family Oscillospiraceae; genus Ruminococcus; species Ruminococcus champanellensis. Next base: position 2,513,566 of record NC_021039.1, on the reverse strand, counting down.
TCAAAGCCGATGCCGTTTTCGATGATGCCCAGATGGGTGTGGGCGTCCACAAAGCCCGGCAGCAGCATGCCTCCTGCCAGATCCCGATCCTCCGGGCCGGGAACGATCTCCCCCTGTCCCAGTTCCGTGATCTTTCCGTCCTGAATGGACACCCAGCCGTTTTCGATGGGTTCCCGATCCATGGGGTAAATATGTGCGTGATACAGCTTCATTCGATCCGAATCCTTTCTGCAATCTGTTCCGGGGTGTCCTTGGGCAGCACCGGGATCACCAGATCCGCATGGTCGTGGTATCGCTTGTACCGGAGCCGGTATAGACGTAAAAGCTCCTTGCGTGTGCTGGAGAGTGCAATGGGGCGGTTGGGGTCACTGTGGATCCGGTCGTAGCACATGGAGAAGGGCACATTCAGCAGTACGATCTTGCCGTAGCAGTGGGCAAGCTGGGCGTTTGCCTCAAACACCAGGGTGCCGCCGCCGCATGCGATCACCGAGCCACGCTGTCCCCGGCTCACATCCTGAAGCAGAAAATGCTCCAGATTCCGGAAAAACGATTCTCCCTTCTGCTGGAAGATATCCGGGATCCGCATGCCCATTTTGGCAACGATCAGGTCGTCCAGATCAATAAAGGGACAGTGGAGCTGCTGCGCCAGTACCCGTCCCACGGTGGATTTGCCGCAGCCCATAAAGCCGCAGAGGTAAATATTGTCCTTCATGGGTGCGCCTCCTGCCGGGCAAGCTGTGCCTGTGCCTGTCGGGTCAATGCGGCAAGGTCGGCTTCCGAAAACTGCGCCCCGTACCAGATCTCCTGGGCGCATGCCGCCTGCTGCACCAGCATGTCCATGCCGCCCACTGTGGGGATGCCTGCTTGCCGGGCAAGCTCCATGAGCCGGGTCTGCTCCGGGTTGTAAATGGCATCAAAGACGGCGCCGCACCGGCGGATCACCGCATCCGGCACCGGACAGCCCTCTGTGTGAGGGAACATACCCACGGGAGTGGAATTGAGCAGCAGATCAAAGTCCCCGGAGATCTCCCCGAAGGGCAAAAGCTGCACACCAGCCGCCGGGTATGCTTTTCGCAGATGGGCGGCGAGGGCGGTCAGCTCCGGCTTTTCCGGATTCCGCACCCCAATGGTCAGCTGCGCCCCCGCCGTGGCAGCCTCCGTCGCCATCATTCTCCCGGCACCGCCGCAGCCCAGCAGCAGCACCCTGCCTCCCAGGGAAAAGTCCCGGACAGCGTGGAGAAAGCCGGTGCAGTCCGTGTTGTATCCGGTCAGGGTGCCGTCCGGCTCCCGGCGAACGCAGTTGACAGCGTTGTATCGGGCGGCGGATGGATCCAGCCGATCCAGCAGGGGAATGATCCGCTCCTTATAAGGTATGGTCACGTTCCAGCCCAGGTAGCCGGTCATATCCTGTACCTGCTGCTCCATGGTTTCCGGGGCAAGATCCAGCAGCCGGTAGGAGGCATCCTTCCCACCAAGGGCAAACAGCGCCTTGTGCAGGAAGGGGGACATGGAATGCCCCAGGGGATGCCCGATCAGTCCGTATGCTTCAGACATGTTACAGTTTCCTCCAGCGAATCCGGGTCGGTGACGGTGTGCATGTCCACGTCCTTCAGAGTCTGCTTCACAAAGGAGGTGAGCACCTTCTTGGGGCCAAGCTCAATGTAGGTATCAAACCCGGCGGCATGCAGGTTCTGCAATTCCTGGGCAAAGCGAACCGGGCTGACGCAGTGCTTTGCGCAGTACTGTGCCATATCCGTGCCCTCCGCCAGAGGTTCTCCGGTGAGATTGGTGTAGAAGGGGACGGTGGGAGGCGCAAAGGGGATGGCGGTAAAGGCTGCGGCAATGGCGTCCGCTGCCGGTTGCATCAGCTTGCTGTGGAAGGCAGCCGCCACCGCCAGGGGCACGGCTCTTGCCTTTTCCGCTGCGCATGCCTTTGCGGCAGCGTCCACTGCCTGCCGCTCGCCGGCGATGACGGTCTGTGCCGGGGAGTTGAAATTCACCGGTACCACATAGCCCGGGGTCTGGGCGCAGATTTCCCCGATGCGCTCCGCCGGCATCCGGAGAATGGCGTACATGCCGCTGTCCTGGGACTTTGCCGCTTCATCCATGGCTTGCGCCCGGATCTTCAGCGCCCGGAAACCGTTTTCCGCCGTCAGCATGCCGCAGGCGGTCATGGCAGCGTATTCCCCCAGAGAGTGGCCGCATACTCCTTCGCAGGCAATGCCCCGCGCCTTCAGCGCCTCCAGGCAGATCAGCTCCGTGGCGTAAATGGCAGGCTGTGCGTGGCAGGTTTCCGCCAGAACTGCATCCTCCCCCTCCAGGCACATTTTTTTCAGATCAAAGCCCAGAATGTCACTGCCCGCCTCGTAAATGGCGGACGCCTCCGGCAGCATGGCGGCAAGCGCCGCTCCCATGCCGGAAAACTGGCTGCCCTGGCCGGTGAAAAGTAATACGTTTTTCATAAGTAGATGCCTCCTGTGCATGCAGCGCATTGTAAAAACTGAACAATCATTCGCTTTATTTGGTGAGAAATCCCGTTGATTTTTACGAATTTGCATAAGCCAACTGAAATTTGCCCACCTGTCTTGCAATTGCGCTGAAAATGGATTAAAATAGTCTTGAAAATAGTTAATCAGGTAAAGTATTTTTGCTTGCCTGATGGAATTGCCTATAGTTACTATACCACAAACAGTAAGAAAACACAACAGGGAGGAGTGGTTTTTTTGACCGGAATCCGCATTGCCGGAACGGGACGGTATGTTCCCCCGCTGACTGTGGACAACAACGCATTTGCTGCATTTCTGGATACCAGCGACGAGTGGATCCGCAGCCGCACCGGCATCGTCACCCGGCACATTTCCGACGGGGAGCCAAGCTGGTACATGGGCTTGCAGGCTGCCCGGCAGGCACTGGAGGCAGCAGGGATCAGCGGCCAGCAGCTTGGACTGATCATCGACACCACCGTGACCCCGGATTATGTGACCCCTGCCACCGCCTGTGTGATCCAGCGGGAGCTGGGCGCCGTGAACGCCATGGCGTTTGATGTCAATTCCGCCTGCACCGGCTTTGTATGCGGGGTGGATATGGCGGCACGGTACCTTGCCACCGACCCGGAGCTGTCCTATGTGCTGGTGGTATCCAACGAGAACCTGTCCCGGATCACGGACTTTTCCGATCGCTCCTCCTGCATCCTCTTTGGAGACGGGGCAGGGGCATGTGTCCTGGAGAAAAAGCAGGGACTGTACAGCGCTTACATGATGGCGGACGGCACCGGAGTCACCAGTCTGTATGCCAACGCAAACCGACGGCTCAGCCTGTTCTCCAAGGGGGAGCATGCAGTGCCGGAGGAGACGGATCCCCAGGGGGATTTTCTGCGGCAGGAGGGCAGAGCCGTGTATCGCTTTGCCACGGAAGCCATGCCCCGGGCGGTACAGCAGGTGCTGGACAAGGCAGGCATGACGGCGGCGGAGATTGACCTGCTGATCCCACACCAGGCGAATCTGCGGATCATTGAAACCGCCGCAAAGAAGCTGCAATTTCCCATGGAGCGGATCATGGTGGATCTGGACAAATACGGCAACACCTCCAGCGCCTCCATCCCCATTGCTTTGGACGAGGCAGTCCGCAGCGGCAGGCTGAACCGGGGCGACCGGGTGTGCCTGGTAGGATTTGGCGCAGGACTCACCATGGGTGCGGTATTATTTGAGTATTAAGGAGGGTCAATCCATGAAAACCAGAATCACGGAGCTTTTGGGGGTACAGTATCCCCTGCTGCAGGGGGGCATGGCGTGGATCGCAGACAGTCAGCTGGCTGCGGCAGTGTCCAATGCCGGAGGCGTGGGTCTCATCGCCGGAGGAGCTGCCCCGGTGGATTATATCCGGGATCAGATCCGGAAGGCAAAGGAGCTGACGGATAAGCCCTTTGGCGTCAATATTATGCTTATGAGTCCCAATGCGGCAGACCTTGCCCAGATGGTCATTGACGAACAGGTGCCGCTGGTCACCACTGGTGCAGGCAGTCCCGGCAGATACATTCCCGCCTGGAAGGAAGCCGGTATCAAGGTGATCCCGGTGATCCCCACCGTGGCACTGGCAAAGCGTATGGAGCAGGCAGGAGCGGACGCAGTGATCGCAGAGGGCACCGAGTCCGGCGGTCACATCGGGGAGATCACCACCATGTGCCTGGTGCCCCAGGTGGTGGACGCTGTGCAGATCCCGGTGATCGCCGCCGGGGGTATTGCAGACGGCAGAGGCGTGGCAGCAGCCTTCATGCTGGGGGCGCAGGGGGTACAACTGGGGACCCGGTTCTTAGCGTCCACCGAGTGCAACATTCACGAAACCTATCAGAAGCTGGTGCTTTCCGCAAAGGATACGGACAGCATCGTCACCGGCAGATTCACCGGTCATCCCTGCCGGGGTATCAAGACCAAGTTCTCCCGGGGCCTGCTGAAATTTGAGCAGAACGGCGGCACCCCGGAGGAGTTCGAGCGCATGACCGTCGGGGCGCTGCGGAAGGCGGTGCAGGACGGCAACGTGGCGGAAGGCTCCTTCCTGTGCGGCGCCATTGCCGGCATGATCCATGAGGTCAAGCCCTGCAAGGAGATCGTAGAGGAGATTTTTGCACAGGCACAGCAACTGCTGGGGAGTACGGCAGTGGGCAGGGAGGTGGAAGCATGATCGCACTGGTAACAGGCGCATCCCAGGGCATCGGGGCAGCCATTGCCCTGCGGCTTGCAAAGGAAGGCTATACGGTGGCGGTGCATTCCTCCAACCGGCAGGAAAGCCGGCAGAAGGCGGAGCAGATCGCACAGCAGTGCCGGGAGCTGGGGGCGGAGGCTGCATGCTTTGCGGCGGACGTGTCCGACTATGCCCAGTGTGACGCGCTCATCAAGGATGTGAAGGCGGCATACGGCAGACTGGATGTGCTGGTGAACAACGCCGGTATCACCCGGGACAATCTGCTGCTGCGCATGAGCGAGGAGCAGTATGACGCAGTCATCGCCAGCAACCAGAAAAGCGTGTATATGCTGATGAAGCTGGCAGGGAGCATCATGCTCCGGCAGAAAAGCGGCAGGATCATCAACATGGCATCAGTAGCAGGGCTGTACGGAAATATGGGGCAGTGCAACTACAGCGCCTCCAAGGGGGCGGTGATCGCCATGACCAAGACGGCGGCAAAGGAGCTGGGAGCACGGGGCATTACGGTCAACGCCATTGCACCGGGCTTTATCGAGACACCCATGACCGACAGCATGACCGACCAGCAGAAGGAAGCCATTCTGTCCCGGATCACTCTGGGACGTGCCGGAACGCCGGAGGATGTGGCAGCGGCAGTGGCATTCCTTGCAGGAGAGGGCGGCAGCTATATCACCGGACAGGTGCTGGAAGTGTCCGGCGGCATTGTAATGTAAGAAAGGAGCAGCTATGCATAGAGTAGTGATTACCGGCATGGGGGCAGTGACTCCCTTTGGCACCGGGGTCAAGCCCCTGTGGGATGGGGTTGTGGAAAACCGGCTTGCCATTACCCCCATTGATACCTTTGACGCATCCCCCCTTAGTGTGCATTTCGCCGGACAGGTGCATGACTTTGACCCCGCCGGCTGTCTGGACAAGAAGGATGCCAGAACCATGGAGCGGTTTACCCAGTTTGCGGTGGTTTCCGCCCTGGAGGCGCTCCGGGACAGCGGCTATGACATTGCCGCCGCAGACCCCTACCGGGCAGGCTGCATTTTCGGCGTAGGCGTGGGGGGCATCGGTCTGACGGAGCAGGAATACAGCCACTTCCGGGACGGGGGCGTCAGCAAGATTTCCGCCCGGTATGTGCCCATGATGATCGCCAACATGGCGGCAGGCACCGTGGCTATGAAAACCGGCTTCAAAGGGGCGAATTTTGCCACCGTGACCGCCTGTGCATCCTCCACCCACGCCATCGGCGAGGCATTCCGGAAGATCAAGGACGGCTATCTGGACTGCTGTCTGTGCGGCGGCTCGGAAAGCGCACTGACTACCTTCACCCTGGCTGGCTTCCAGAATATGCGTGCTCTCACCAAGACAACGGAGCTGTCCAAGGCATCCATCCCCTTCGACAAGGAGCGCAGCGGCTTCGTCATCGGGGAGGGTGCCGGGGCGCTGATGCTGGAGTCCTACGAATCCGCCGTGGCACGGGGCGCAAAAATCTACGCAGAGGTATGCGGCTACGGGGCGACCTGTGATGCCTATCACCAGACCGCACCGGCACCGGACGGGGAAGCTGCCGCAGCAGCCATGCGGATGGCATATGAAGAAGGGGGACTGGGGGCAGAGGATATCGACTATATTAACGCCCACGGTACCTCCACCGGTCTGAACGATGCCAGCGAGACTGCCGCCATCAAGGCTGCCTTCGGGGAGCACGCATACAAGCTGAAGGTGAACTCCACCAAGTCCATGATCGGGCATCTTCTGGGAGGTGCCGGGGCGGTGGAAGCCATTGTGACCGCTAAATCCGTGGAAACCGGGCTGATCCACCGGACGGTGGGCTATACCACGCCGGATCCGGAATGCGACCTGGATTACTGCGGCAGCGGCAACGTGACCGGAACTGTCCGGGCGGCTCTGACCAACAATCTGGGCTTTGGCGGACACAACGCATGCCTGTGCATCCGGCAGGCGTAGGAGGATACAACTATGGAAAAACTATTCGGACAGTTTGATCCGGAGCTGCTGGAGCGGCTTGCCCGGATCCTGCGGGACAATGATCTGGGGGAGCTGACCCTGGAGGATGGGGACAAGAAGCTGACCATCAAGGGAAAAAAGCCTGCCCCCATGCCTGCCCCCATGGGTATGCCCCCGGTATACCCCCCGGCGGCTCCCCAGGAGGATGCCCCGACAGCACCGGCTGCGGTATCGGGCACCTGGGTGAAGGCACCCTTGGTGGGGACTTATTATGCAGCATCCTCTCCGGAAAGCGAGCCCTTTGTGACCGTTGGCAAGCGGGTGAAGAAGGGGGACGTGCTGATGATCATCGAGTCTATGAAGCTGATGAACGAGGTGCTCTGCGAGCAGGAGGGCACCGTGGCAGAGATTCTGGTACAGAACGGGGATGCGGTGGAATTTGACCAGCCCATCCTGCGGATAGAATAGGAGCGGCATATGGCAGTACTGATGGATCGGGCGCAGATCATGGAGCTGATCCCCCACCGGGATCCCTTCCTGCTGATCGATGAGATCAACGAAATGGAGCCGGGTGTGCGCTGTGTGGCAACCAAGCACATGACGCCGGAGGAATTCTGGTTCAAGGGGCATTTTCCCGGCATGCCGGTGACACCCGGCGTACTGCTGGTGGAAATGATGGCGCAGGCTGGTGCGGTTGCCATGCTGGCATTGCCCCGGAATAAGGGCAAGATCGGGATGTTCTCCGGCATCGACAAGGCGAAATTCCGCCGGCAGGTGGTGCCGGGGGATACCCTGCGGCTGGAGGTTTCCATTGTGAAGAATCTGGGGCGCATCGGCGTAGGCGAGGGTACGGCTTATGTGGGGGATGAGGTAGCAGCCTCCGCCCAGATCAAGTTCGTGCTGGTGCCCCCTGTGGAGCAGGAGTGAGGAGAGCCATGCTGAAAAAGGTTTTGATCGCCAACCGGGGCGAGATCGCAGTGCGGATCATCCGTGCCTGCCGGGAGCTGGGGATCCGCTGCGTGGCGGTGTATTCCACCGCCGACCGGCATGCGCTGCATGTGCAGCTGGCAGACCAGGCGGTGTGCATCGGCAAGCCTGCTGCCCGGGACAGCTACCTGAAGGCGGACGCTTTGCTGACTGCCGCCAGGATCACCGGCTGTGATGCGGTGCATCCGGGCTTCGGCTTTTTGTCCGAGGATGCGGATTTTGCCCGGCAGTGCCGGGAGGCAGGGCTGATTTTCGTGGGGCCCTCCCCGGAAGCCATTACCCTGCTGGGGGATAAGGCACGGGCAAAGCAGACCATGCAGGCGGCAGGGGTGCCGGTGATCCCCGGCTCTGACGGGATCGTGGCTGACCTGGCATCCGCCAAGGAGATTGCCGCAAAGATCGGCTATCCCCTGCTCATCAAGGCGTCCGCCGGAGGTGGTGGGCGGGGCATCCGTCCCGTGTACCGGGAGGAGGAGCTGGAAAGCCAGATGCGCACCGCCTCCGAGGAGGCAGCCTCCTGCTTTGGCTGTGCGGATGTGTACATGGAACGGCTGCTGCTGCATCCCAGACATGTGGAGGTGCAGATTCTGGCGGATTCCCAGGGCAATGTGGTGCATCTGGGGGAGCGGGACTGCAGTATGCAGCGGCGCAAGCAGAAGCTGATGGAGGAAAGCCCCTGTGCCATTCTTTCTCCCGCCCTGCGTCAGCAGATGGGGGATGCGGCAGTCCGGGCGGCAAAGCAGTGCGGCTTTACCAATGCGGGTACGGTGGAATTTCTCACCGACGGGAAGGAATTTTTCTTCATGGAGATGAATACCCGGATCCAGGTGGAGCATCCTGTAACCGAGGCGGTCACCGGCATTGACCTGGTGCAGGCACAGTTGCGGATCGCCGCCGGGGAGCCGCTGGGTTTTACCCAGTCCGACGTACAGATCCGGGGGCATGCCATTGAGTGCCGGATCCTGGCGGAAAATCCGGCGGAGAACTTCCGCCCCTGTCCCGGTGTGATCCAGGGGCTGTACATGCCGGGAGGGCCCGGCGTGCGGGTGGATTCCGCCATCTATCAGGGCTGTCAGATTCCGCCCTTTTACGATTCCATGCTGGCGAAGCTCATCGTCCATGCACCCACCCGTGCCCAGGCCATTGCCAAGATGAACTGGGCGCTGGCGGAATTTCTGGTGGACGGGGTGGATACCAACATCGACATGCAGTTGGAGCTGATCCGCAGTGATGCCTTCCGCAGCGGCACCTACGATACGGGCTATCTGGCAGAGCTGGAGAAGAAGGGTGGTGCAGGCAATGCTTGAGGAACTGTTTTCCCAGGTGCGGAGCCGCCTGTCCGATGAACCCAAGCGGCCGCCGGAGGAAACCTACAAGTGCCCCCGGTGCCGCACGGTAAGTCCCCTGTCCTCCTTTGAGGCTTCGGATCATGTATGCCCCCACTGCAGCTTCCATGACCGGCTCAATGCCCCGTCACGGATCATTCTCACGGCGGATCCCGGCTCCTTTGTCCAGGCGGATGCCCGTATGCGCAGCTGCAACCCCATCGGCTTTCCCGGCTATGAGAAAAAGCAGATGGTGCTTCGGGCGAATACCGGGCTGACGGACGCCATTATCACCGGAGACTGCCGGATCGGGGGAATCCCGGTGACGCTGGCGGTAATGGATCCCCGGTACATGATGGGCAGTATGGGCAGCGTGGTGGGGGAGAAGCTCACCCGTGCCTTTGAGCATGCCACCAAAGCGGGACTGCCCATCATCGTGTTCACCGCATCCGGCGGCGCACGGATGCAGGAGGGCATGGTGTCCCTGATGCAGATGGCGAAAACCTCCGGGGCAGTGGCACGGCACAGTGCCGCAGGGCTGCTGTACATCACCGTGCTGACGGATCCCACCACCGGCGGCGTGACCGCCTCCTTTGCCTCCCTGGGGGATATCATCCTGGCGGAGCCAAAGGTGCTTATCGGCTTTGCCGGCAGACGGGTCATTGAGAATACCATCCATCAGCGGCTGCCGGAGGGCTTTCAGCTGGCAGAGCATATGCTGGAACAGGGCTTTGTGGATGCTATTGTATCCCGGCGGAACATGCGCCAGACCCTGGAGCAGCTGCTGCGGCTTCACGGCTACGGGGAGGTGAAGGCATGAACGAACGGACAGCGTGGGAACGCTTACAGTTGATCCGCAACCCGGCACGGCCTACGGTGCGGGATTACATCCCCCGGATCTTCACGGAGTTTTTCGAGCTTCACGGAGATCGGCTTTTCGGGGACGACGGAGCGTTGCTGGGAGGCATCGGCAGGCTGGACGGCACGCCGGTGACGGTGCTGGCACAGGTGAAGGGCAGGAACCTTGCGGAAAACAAGGCAGCCAATTTCGCCATGCCCCACCCGGAGGGCTACCGGAAGGCGCTGCGGCTTGCCAAGCAGGCGGAGAAATTCCGCCGGCCGGTGATCTGCCTGATCGACACACCCGGCGCCTTCTGCGGCATCGATGCGGAAAACCGGGGACAGGGCGAGGCGATTGCCCGGAATCTGGCGGAATTTATGCAGCTTCGCACCCCGGTGGTTTCCGTGGTGCTGGGAGAAGGGGGCAGCGGTGGCGCCCTGGCGCTTGGGGTGTGCGATGCCCTTGGTATGCTGGAAAACGCCCTGTATTCCGTGATCTCCCCCCGTGGCTTTGCCAGCATCCTCTGGAAGGACGGCAGCCGGGAGAAGGAAGCCTGTGAGCTGCTGCACATGACAGCGGAGGATATGCTGACCCTGGGGGTGGCGGACGGGATCATTCCGGAGCCTGCCGGAGGGGCGCACAACGATATAGACAAAATATCGTCGGCGCTGCACGAATTTTTGTCCATAAAAATTCAAGAAAATTTGCGAAAAGATATTGACGTTTTGCTGGAAGAACGCTATACTAAGTTTAGAAAAATCGGCGCCTTCCGGGAATGACCGGAGCGTGGGTTCAATGCGCCCTGTGGCGTGAAATATATTTTTGGAGGAAATACTATGACATTCGATAAGCTGAAGGCGATTATTGTGGAGCAGTTTGACGTGGACGAGGCACTCGTTACACCGGAGGCTGACATGCAGGAGGATCTGGGCATCGATTCTCTGGACGTTGTGGATCTGATCGTAATCATTTCCGAGGAGTTCGACATTGAGATCCCGGACGAGGCTGTGGACAATATCAAGACCGTAGGCGACATCGTTGCTTACATCGACAGCCAGCAGGCTGAATAACGCCGCAAAGGGTACCGGATTTTCGGTACCCTTTCTGTTTCTGTACGCAAAAAGCCGCCCCGTATCAGCATACGGAGCGGCTTGCTTTGTTTGCTTTAGTCTGCCATCAGGCGAACCATGACCGCCTTCTGGGCGTGGAGCCGGTTTTCCGCCTCCTCAAAGATCTCCTTGGCGTGTTCCTCAAAGACCTTGGCAGTGATCTCCTCCTCCCGGTGTGCCGGCAGGCAGTGCATCACCATAGCGTCCGGCTTGGCAGCCGCCATGATCTCGTCGTTGATCTGGTACCCTGCAAAGGCAATGCGGCGCTTTGCGATCTCGCCCTCCTGCCCCATGGATGCCCACACATCCGTCAGCAGGATATCTGCGTCCTTGGCAGCCTCCAGGGGCACATCGGTAATGGAGAAGCCCGGATCCTTCTGTGCAAAGTCCATAACCATGGGATCCGGCCGGTAGCCCTCCGGGCAGGCAACGGAAACCTGCATACCAACCTTCAGACCCCCTACGATCAAGGAGTTTGCCATGTTGTTGCCGTCGCCGATGTAGCACATTTTCAAGCCGTCAAAGCTGCCCTTGAATTCCCGGATGGTCATCAGATCCGCCAGCACCTGGCAGGGGTGGGACAGGTCGGTGAGCCCGTTGATGATCGGGATGGAGCCGTACTCCGCCAGATCCTCCACCTCTTTCTGGGCGAAGGTGCGGATCATAATGCCGTCAATGTACCGGGACAGTACCCGTGCGGTATCCTCCACCGGCTCGCCTCTGCCGATCTGCAGATCGTCCGCCGACAGGAACAGAGCATGACCGCCCAGTTGGTACATACCGGTTTCAAAGGAAACTCTCGTCCGGGTGGATGCCTTCTGGAAGATCATACCCAGAGACTTGCCCTTGAGCATGGGGTGGGGAATGCCGTGCTTGAGCTCGTATTTCAGCTGATCCGCCAGGTTCAGAATGTCAATGATCTCCTCCTGGCTCATGTCCAGCATTTTCAGTAAGTGCTTCATAAGTAAACCTCCGTCATTTCTTGTACTTGTAAAAGGAAAAGTCGATGCACACCGCAAACAGTACCAGTGCGTCGTCAAATTCCTTGTCGTTGATCGTCATCTCAAACTGCACATCCCCCTTGGGCATGGGCTGGGAGAGGATGCTGCCAATGTTCACATCATCCTTTGTAAGCTCGAACCGCATCCGGTTCTGGCTCTTGAGCCAGTAGGTACCCATATTGCCCTGTCCTACGATGGAAGGATCCAGGAACCGGGACTTGCACTTGACCATAATATATGGCTTTCCGTCCAGCAATATGTCAAAGGAGGGATGCTTTTGAGAAAAATCGCTTGTCATGGTGTACATTTCGTAGCCGCTTGCGTCAAACAACTGCATTTTGCCGCCAAAGCCCTTTTTCTTAATGGTATAAATGATACGGCCCTTTTCGTCCTGTACGTTGTATTTGCTTCCCTTGGGTATGATGTAAAGAACCATATAAGCGTTTCCCTCCCCCGATGCAATGCATTGATGTTCGTCAGTCTTACTGGCTCAGGCACTCCTTGAGAATCGCAAGACCGCTGTCCAGCTCCCCGATGGTGATGTTCAGCGGCGGGAGCAGCCGCACCTTATCCTTCGCCGTCAGCACCAGCAGACCCCGCTGGAAGGCTGCCTGCTTCACGTCCGCCGCCTGTTTGGTTTTCAGCGTCAGCCCCAGCATCAGACCCAGACCGGTGATCTCCGTGACCTCCTGGCAGTCCCGGAGGGCGGCACGGATGTGAGCGCCCTTTGCCAGTACCTGTGCCAGGAAATCCGGCTTTGCCACCTGTTCCAGCACCGCAAGCCCGCCGGCGCAGACCACCGGATTGCCCCCGAAGGTGGAACCGTGCATGCCCTTGGTGAGCACGTCAGCGCATTTGCCGTTGGCAAGGCATGCACCGATGGGAAGACCGCCGCCCAACCCCTTGGCAAGCGTGGTGATGTCCGCCTTCTTGGCGTACTGCTCTCCTGCCAGGAAGGTGCCGGTTCTGCCCACGCCGGTCTGAACCTCGTCAGCGATCACCAGAATATCCCGCTTTGCGCAGAAATCGTAGAGCTGATCCACATACTTGCTGTCCAGGGGCACCACGCCCCCTTCGCCCTGGATGTATTCCAGCATCACGGCGCACACGTTGTTGTGCATCTTCTTGAGCAGATCGTCAATGTCGTTGGCTTCGGCGTACACAAAGCCCTCCGGGAAGGGGAAGAAGTAGTTGTGGAAGCAGTCCTGCCCGGTGGCGCTCAGGGTCGCCATGGTTCTGCCGTGGAAGGAGTTGCGCAGGGTGATGATCACATTTCTGCCTGCGCCGTATTTATCAAAGCTGTATTTTCTTGCCAGCTTAATGGCGCATTCGTTGGCTTCTGCGCCGGAATTGCCGAAGAACACCCGCTTATAGCCGGTGATCTGGCACAGCCGCTCTGCGAAATCCGCCTGTACTTTTGTGTAGTAGTAATTTGAAGTGTGCTGCATGCGGCGAACCTGGGCGCACACTGCGTCCGCCCAGGCAGGATCGCAGTACCCCAGGCTGTTGGTGCCGATGCCGCTGCCGAAATCCAGGTAGCGCTTGCCGTCCTCATCGGTACAGGTTCTGCCGCTGCCGGATTCCATCACCAGGGGCAGCCGGTCATAGGTCTGCATCACATGGCTGTCAAACTGTTCTATTGTATCCATTCGGATAATCTCCTTTGCTGTGGGGATTGCTTTTTGTGCAATTTACCCTGCATTCTTATTTTACCCCGACACAGGAAAAATTGCAATGCTTTAGTTTATGAACAAGTCAATACTTTTGCGTCTTATTTGAACTGGGTGCCGATGCCCTCGTTGGACAGCAGCTCAATGAGGATGGAGTGGGGGATCCGGCCGTCGATGATAACGGTCTTGTGTACGCCCCGGCGTACTGCCTCCACGCAGCAGTCGATCTTGGGGATCATGCCTCCGGAGATGATGCCCTGCCGCTTTAAGAAGGGCACCTCGCTGACGTTCACAAAGGGCATCAGCGTGGAGGGGTCGTCCTTGTCCCGCATCAGTCCTGCAATGTCCGTCATGAGGATCAGATTTTCCGCCTTCAGCTCTGCGGCGATCCGTGCTGCCGCCGTGTCCGCATTCACGTTGTAGGTCTGACCGGACTTGCTGCTTGCCACCGTGGCGATCACCGGCACATACCCACCGTTCAGCGCATCCAGAATGGGCTTGGTGTTCACGCTGACGATGTCACCCACATAGCCCAGATCCTGCTCGCTTTCTACCTTTTCCGCCATGAGCATCTGCCCGTCAATACCGCACAGACCCACTGCGCTGCCCTGATGCTCCGCCAGAAGGGCAACCAGCTCCTTGTTCACCTTGCCGGCAAGCACCATCTTCACCACGTCCACGGTTTCCTTGTCCGTGTACCGCAGCCCGCCGATGAACTTACTTTCAATGTTCAGCCGCCGGAGCATATCGTTGATTTCCGGGCCGCCCCCGTGTACCAGAACAACCTTGATGCCCACCAGGGACAACAGCACGATATCGCTCATGACCGCCTGCTTCAGCGCCTCGTTGGTCATGGCGTTGCCCCCGTACTTGACCACCACGATCTTGCCGTTGTATCGCTGGATATGGGGCAGGGCGTCGATCAGAATCTTTGACCGGACAGAATTCGGGATGTTTTCAGGAATTTCCATATGTATCACTCCAAGTTGTTTGATATTGCAGCCGTTCGGGCTTATGACCGATAGTCGCCGTTGATCTTTACATAGTCATAGGTCAGATCACAGCCCCAGCACACTGCACTGCACAGACCGCTGTTCAGATGGATGCAGATCCGGATCTCCTCCGGCTCCAGGATCCTTGCAGCCTCCTCCTCGGAGAAGTCCGGGATCACGCCCTTCCGGCATGCGGCGATTCTGCCGTTCTCGGATGCCACGTCAATGTCCAGCTTTTCCAGGTCAAAGTCCGCCTGGGCATACCCGGCGGCACAGGCGATTCTGCCCCAGTTGGCATCCCTGCCGAACATTGCGGTTTTCACCAGACTGGAGGTAATCACGCTCTTTGCCACGATCTCCGCCGTCTTTTCGTCCGGCGCACCCTCGCACAGGCAGGTGATGAGCTTGGTGGCGCCCTCTCCGTCCCGTGCCATCATCCGGGCAAGGTTCAGCAGGATCACATACAGCGCCTGCTTGAAGGTGTCGTAGTCTGCATTGGCGGTGCGGATGGGGGCATTGTCTGCCTTACCGTTTGCCAGCACGCAGACCATATCGTTGGTGGAGGTGTCCCCGTCCACGCTGACCCGGTTCAGCGTCAGCTTTACCACATCGGACAGAGCCTGCTGGAGCAGTGCCGGGGCAATGTCCGCATCCGTGGTCAGGAAGGTCAGGGTGGTTGCCATGTTGGGGTGGATCATGCCGCTGCCCTTGAGCATGCCCCCCAGCTTGCAGGGTTTTCCGCCCAGGGTGAAGGACACGGCGATCTCCTTGGGCATGGTGTCGGTGGTCATAATTGCCTCCACTGCGGCAGCATTTCCCTTGGGATTCAGCCCCTTGCACAGCTCCGGTACGGCTGCGGCAATGGGCTCGATGGGCAGCACCTGTCCGATGACCCCGGTGGATGCCACGATGATCTCGCTTTCCTCCAGCTTTAAGGCATCCGCCGCTAGCTGACACATTTTTGTTGCCTTCTCCACTCCGTCCGGGTTGCAGGTGTTGGCGTTGACGGAGTTGACGATCACCGCCTGGGCGGTGCCGTTTTTCAGATGCTCCCGGGTCACCAGAATGGGTGCGCCCTTGACCTTGTTGGTGGTGTAGACCGCTGCGGCAGCGCAGGGTACCTCTGCGTAGATCACTGCCAGGTCATGTTTCTTCTTCCCGGCGGTGGGGGAGGGAGCGTCCTCGCTGAGCGCCTTGTGGGCAAGACCGCACTGGATGCCGTTTGCCAGAAAGCCCTGTGCAGCGCAGACCCCTCCCTCCACAAATGTATAGCCGTCAAATTTCTGAAGCTTCATGGCTGCTTACTCCTTTTCATACACCGAGGTCAGACCGGTATCCTCCGGCGCCCCGATCATCAGATTCATACACTGGACTGCCGCACCGGATGCGCCCTTGCCCAGATTGTCCAGCCGTGCGCATAGCAGGATCCGGTCATGGTTGCCGCAGACGAATACCTCCAGGTCATTGGAGCCTGCAAGGGGATTTGCGGACATGAACCCATCCGGCAGCACGTCGCTGCCCTGGAGGGCGGTCACATGCACAAAGCGCTGGTTTGCATAGTGGGCGGCAAATGCGGCATGCACCTGCTCCGGGGTCACTGCCTTGGGCAGCAGCCGGGTCAGGATGGGCACGCACACGATCATGCCGTTGAAAAAGTCGCAGATGATGGGATTGAACATGGGGGGATAGGCAAGCCCGGAAATTTTCTGCATTTCCGGCATATGCTTGTGGGTCTGCCCCAGGGCATAGAGCCGGGGTGCGTCAAAGCAGTTGTCCCGGTTCGGATCCGTATACTGGGCAATTGCCTTTTTGCCGCCGCCGCTGTAGCCGGACAGGGCGTATGCGGTCACCGGGTAATCCGCCGGCAGGATCCCGGCCTGTACCAGGGGATACACCAGGGAAATGAAGCCGCTGGCATAGCAGCCGGGCACAGCCACTCTCTGGCTGGTGCGGATCCTTTCCCGGTGCGCTGGGCTCAGCTCCGGAAAGCCGTATGCCCAGTCCGGATTGGTCCGGTGGGCGGTGGATGCGTCAATGATCCGGGTATTGCTGCCCTCTGCCAGGGCTACCGCCTCCACAGCGGCAGCGTCCGGCAGGCACAGAAAGGTAATGTCCGACTGGTGGATCAGCCGCTTCCGCTCTGCGTTGTCCTTCCGCTTTTCCGGGTCGATCTTCAGCAGGGCAATGTCACTGCGGCCATCAAAGCGCTCCAGGATCTTCAGTCCCGTGGTGCCCTCCTGTCCGTCAATATAAACCTGAACCGGCATAAATCATTCTCCTTTGTGTTGATCCGGATCCCTGGGGCATTTCCATACGCTGATGGCAAGGGTTGCAACGAACACGGCGATCAGCCAGCCCCGGGATACCCAGATATTGTTGTTGTCAAACACGAACAGCAGCAGGATCTCTCCTGCCAGATATGCCAGTACCGCCAGGGTACACAGCAGCAGGATGAATTTCAGCTGTCTGCCCTTCATATGCCCCAAGCCTCCATCTGTGCCCGGGTCAGATCGATCTGCCGCCGGACGGATTCCGGTGCAGGACCGCCCTCGGAACGGCGCTCCCGGACGCAGGTGTCCAGACTGATGGCATGGTACACGTCCTCGCCGAACAGAGGGTGCATTTCCCGGTACTGCTCCAGGGGCAGGGTTTCCAGAGTCAGCCCCTGCCGGATGCATGCGGCAACCAGGGTGCCGGTAATCTTATAGGCATCCCGGAAGGGCAGCCCCTTCTTCACCAGATAGTCCGCACAATCGGTGGCGTTGATAAAGCCCCGGGCGGCGGCGGCACGCATATTGTCCTTCAGCACACGCATGGTGGCAAGCATGGGGGTAAAGGTTTTCAGGCACAGCTTCACGTTGTCGATGGCGTCGAAGATGGCCTCCTTGTCCTCCTGCATATCCTTGTTGTAGGCAAGGGGCAGCCCCTTCAGCATAGCCAGCAGGGTGGTCAGATCCCCCACCACTCTGCCGGTCTTGCCCCGGATCAGCT
This sequence comes from Ruminococcus champanellensis 18P13 = JCM 17042, assembly GCF_000210095.1. NCBI lineage: Bacteria > Bacillati > Bacillota > Clostridia > Eubacteriales > Oscillospiraceae > Ruminococcus > Ruminococcus champanellensis. The sequence goes on along the minus strand of NC_021039.1, from coordinate 2,495,996 downwards.
CGGTGATATCCGGATTCTTCTTCTGGGGCATGATGGAACTGCCGGTGGCGTAGGCATCGTCCAGCTCAATGAACTTGAATTCCCAGGAGCACCAGAGAATGATCTCCTCGGAGAACCGGGACAGGTGGGTCATCAGCAGCGCCAGGGCGTTTGCCAGCTCCACGCAACTGTCCCGGTCGGATACCCCGTCCAGACTGTTTGCCATGGGGGCGGTAAAGCCCAGCAGCTTTGCGGTCTGCTGCCGGTCGATGGGGTAGGTGGTGCCTGCCAGGGCGCAGCTGCCCAGGGGACAGTAGTTCATGCGCTTTTCCGTATCCAGCAGCCGGTCATAATCCCGCAGCAGCATCTGGGCATACGCCATCAGGTGATGCCCCAGGGTAATGGGCTGTGCCCGCTGCAGGTGGGTGTATCCGGGCATGATGGTGTCCAGGTGCTGCTGTGCCAGATCGCACAGGGTATGCAGCAGCTTTGCGGTCAGACTGCGGATCTCTCCCATTTCCTCCCGCAGATACAGCCGGATATCCAGTGCAACCTGGTCATTCCGGGAACGAGCGGTGTGGAGCCGCTTGCCCACATCCCCCAGCCGCTTGGTCAGCTCTGCCTCCACGAACATGTGGATATCCTCCGCCGTGGGATCCAGCTCCAGTTCCCCGGATTCCAGATCCGCCAGGATCCCCTGCAGCCCCTCTATGATCTGCCGGCTGTCCTCTTTAGAGATGATGCCGCAGTCCCCCAGCATGGTGGCGTGGGCGATGCTGCCGGTGATATCCTGCTTGTACATTCTGCCGTCAAAGGCGATGGAGGAATTGAAGGCGTTGACGGTTTCGTCAACCTCCTTGGAGAATCTTCCTGCCCATAATTTTGCCATAGCCCTCTTCCTTTCTCCGGGTATCAGTTTGCCAGGTCTGTATCGGATTTGGTGTAGCCGGTGAGATCCGGCATCACCAGCTTGCTTTCGTCACAGGTGCCGGTGAGGGTAGTGAATTCCATGCTGGAAATCTCCGTGCCTTCCATGCTGGTGCTGATGGACAGCAGATCCCCGGTGGCAAGGTCAAAAATATATGCCGCCTCGGATTGGTCAAGCTGATAGGTTTCCTTCACGCAGTCCTTGCCCTTTACGGTGACAAATTCCGCCTTGTCCAGGGTCAGATCCTCCGCATTGCCGGTAATCTGTCCCATGCCGCTTTCCTCCATGTACTCCTCCAGATCCAGTCCTTCGTCCTTGACGGAATACATCTTCTCCACCGGCAGCAGGGTGTAGCAGGCGTCCTTGTCCCAGTACATGATAATGGAATAGGTCTCGCCGCCCCCGGACATGGTGACCTCCGAGTACATGGCATTCTTTGCCTTGGAGTAGGTGGTGTAGATCTGATAGTCCAACTGGGTGCCCAGCATGGACATACGCATGGAGCAGTCCATGGTCAGAGCCTCGTCGGAATACCGCTCGGAAAATTTCTTGCAGTAGGAATCCCCATAGCTGGTGGGCAGCACTGCATCCTTGGGGTCTGCCTTTGCTTCGGTGGCAGCCTCTGTTGCCCCCTCTGTTGCAGCAGCCTCTGTAGTAGCCGCTGTTGACTCCGTTGCCCCCTGTGCGGATGCTTCTGTGGAAGCGGGGGTGGATGCTTCCGTGGTTGCAGCGGTGGAATCTGCGCTGCTGTCCTCGCCGCATGCGGTCATGCCCAGCGCCAGAGTCAGGGCAAGGATGCCGACAGCCAATCTGTTGTGTTTCATAAATAATATCCTCCTATATGTTTGTTAGGGCAGCACCCCACAAGCCCTGTGCGGTATTGCCTGTGGGTTCTGTTGCGGCAACATCCCACAGAAGCGTGTCTGTGGATTGTTGCCAAAACAGAAAAAACACAGGGGGCGACAGAGTCTGCCGCCCGTGCTGTGTATGTATCCTTCCGGGTAAATTACTTGTTGTTCCGCTTCTGATCCAGCTTTGCCTTGACCTTGATGGGCAGACCGAACAGGTTGATGAATCCGGCGCTGTCCTTCTGGTTGTATACATTGTCGGCGTCGAAGGTGGCAACCTCCTCATCGTACAGGGTGTAGGGAGAAGTAACGCCGGCGTTGATGATGTTGCCCTTGTACAGCTTCAGCTTTACGTCGCCGGTGACGGTTTCCTGGGTCTTGTCCACAAATGCGCTCAGCGCCTCACGCAGAGGTGTGAACCACTGACCGTTGTATACGATGTCAGCGAACTTGATGCCCAGGTACTGCTTCATCCGTGCGGTTTCCTTATCCAGGCAGATGGTCTCCAGCACCTCGTGTGCGTGGTAGAGGATGGCGCCGCCGGGGGTTTCGTACACGCCTCTGGACTTCATGCCCACCAGACGGTTCTCCACCAGGTCAGCCAGACCGATGCCGTTCTCGCCGCCCAGCTTGTTCAGTGCGGAGACCATACCCACACCGTCCAGCTCCTTGCCGTCCAGCATGGTGGGTACGCCCTTTTCAAAGTGGATGGTGATGTAGGTGGGCTTGTCGGGCGCCATTTCCGGAGAAACGCCCAGCTCCAGGAAGCCCGGCTTGTTGTACTGGGGCTCGTTTGCCGGATCCTCCAGATCCAGACCCTCGTGGGACAGATGCCACAGGTTCTTGTCCTTGGAGTAGTTGGTTTCCCGGTTGATCTTCAGGGGAATGTTGTGAGCCTCTGCGTAATCGATCTCCTCGTCCCGGGACTTGATGCTCCAGATTCTCCAGGGTGCGATGATCTCCATATCCGGTGCAAATGCCTTGATGGCAAGCTCAAACCGAACCTGGTCATTGCCCTTGCCGGTGCAGCCGTGGCAGATGGCGTCAGCCCCCTCCGCCAGTGCGATCTCAGCAATGCGCTTTGCGATAATGGGCCGTGCAAAGGAGGTGCCCAGCAGATAGCGGTTCTCGTAAACTGCCCCTGCCTTCACGGTGGGGTATACATAATCTTCGATGAATTCCTTCTTCAGATCTGCAACGATCAGCTTGGATGCGCCGGTCTTCTTTGCCTTTTCCTCCAGACCGTCCAGCTCGGTGCCCTGCCCTACGTCGCCGGATACTGCGATGACCTCGCAGTTGTTGTAGTTTTCCTTCAGCCACGGAATGATGATGGATGTGTCCAGACCGCCGGAGTATGCCAGTACGACCTTTTTGATTTCCTTTGCCATTGTTGAGAACCTCCTGTTTGATGTTCAATACTTGGTATAGCCTTATTATACACCCTTCTGTGGATTTGTCAAGGGGTTTCTGAATAATTATGCATATTTTCTCGTATAATTCTGGATATTATGCTGAATATACAGTATAATTATTCATTTCCGCCTTTGCACACATTCCACACAACATGCATATTACTATTATACACGCTTTTGGGGAAAAAGGCAATTGTTTTTTGTGCGGAGCGTGTGATATAATATAGCTTGTATAAAAGGACGGAACAAATACGGAACGGATATGGGAAATGGGATACAGGAGGAACAGGAATGGCGTATATTTATGAGCTTGAAGTGAGAATGTGGGAGGCGGCAAAGCACCGGGATCCGGAGGCGTTTCTGGAGGTGGTATCCCCGGATGCGGTGATGGTCTGTGGGGGACAGCGCTGCACTGGCGCAGAGTATGCCCGGATCATTCCGGAATTTGACTGCGCCTCCTTCATTCTGGAGCAGTTCGAGATCGTGAACCAGGACGTGGACAGTGTGCAGGTGCACTACGTTGTCCGCACCCAGGTCAGCGATCCGGCGAACCAGGAGCTTGCCGGGACGTTCCGGGTGACTACCACCTGGCGGAACATCGAGGGCAACTGGAAGGCTGTGTTCAATATGGATCATCGGATCGGATAAGGCAATGCCGTCGATCCGCAAGGGGGAATTATATGGCACTGGAAAATAAGCTGGGCATCACCGATTCTGCGGTGCTTGCCCGGGAAGAGGAACGGATCAGCAAGAAAAAAGCCGTGTGGCTGTTTGAAAGCGGTACTCTGGATGCCTTGCCGGTGGGTACCTTTGCGGCTTTGCAGGAGATTCATAGGCATCTGTTTGCGGATCTTTACCCCTTTGCAGGAAAGATCCGCACGGTCAATCTGGCAAAGGGAAACTTCCGCTTTGCACCTCTGCTGTATCTGGAAGCGGCACTGGACAGCATCGACAGGATGCCCCAGTCCACCTTTGACCAGATTGTCGAGAAGTATGTGGAGATGAACGTTGCCCACCCTTTTCGGGACGGAAACGGACGCAGCACCCGGATCTGGCTGGACTGGATGCTGAAACGGGGCATCGGTCAGGTGGTGGACTGGAGCCGGGTGGACAAGGAGGATTATCTGCTTGCCATGGAGCGCAGCCCCATTCGGGATACAGAGATCAAGGTGCTGCTGAAGGCTGCGCTGACGGCGGATGTATCCAGCCGTGAAGTCTACATGAAGGGCATTGACCACAGCTATTCCTATGAAGGATACACCACCTTCAAGACGGAGAATTTGTAAACCAAAGCAGCCGGGCAGATGCCCGGCTGCTTTTATCGGATGAAATAATAGAGGATGCCGTACAGCACCGAGGCGGTGCAGCCGTACAGGATCACCGGCCCGGCGATGGTGAACAGCTTTGCCCCCACCCCCAGCACGAAGCCCTCGGTTCTGGACTCCAGCGCCGGGGATACCATGGCGTTGGCGAAGCCCGTAATGGGCACCAGGGTGCCGGCACCGGCGAATTTTGCCAGCTTTTCGTACAAGCCCAGCCCGGTGAACAGGGCACTGAGGAAGATCAGGCAGATGGACGCCCAGGCGCTTGCCGCCTCCTTTTCTGCCCCCATGCGGGTGAACAGGTTCAGGAACACCTCTCCCAGGGTGCAGATGCCGCCCCCGATGAGAAAGGCGCTGGGAATGGTGATCCAGCTTTTGGTGGGGGGCGATGCCTGCTCCGCCATCTTCTGATAGGTCTGGGGTGTGAGTTTCATATGCATATCCTCCTTATGCCATCAGGCACTCCACATCCTCCATGCTCAGTTGGGGATGCAGCGCCAGATTGATGCCGCAGGCGATGAGCCCGGCGGCTCGCTGGGTCAGCTTGTCAATGTCCCGTGGGGTCACCATCATATTGGGGGCTTCCTGCTTCGGAGGCGCTCCGGTGAGGCTTTCCACAATGGTGCCCATATCCACCACCGTAGGAACCCCCACCGCCAGCACCGGGATCCCCAGGGTTCCGGCGGAAAGCTCTTTACGCTTATTCTGCACCCCGCTGCCGGGAGATATTCCTGCGTCGGAGATCTGGATGGTGGTGCCCAGCCGGTTCAGCTCGGAGCATGCAAGGGCGTCCACCGCAATGATGGCTGCCGGACACAGGCGCCCCTGCAGTGCTTGCACCAGCTCTGCGCTTTCGATGCCGGTCTGCCCCAGCACGCCCCCTGCCAGCACGCTGACCGGACGCAGCCCTGCCAGGAAGGGATCCTCCTCGCCCAGCTCGGTTTTCAGATGCCGGGTGGCAAGCACCTGGTTTGCCGCCTGTGGCCCCAGGGCATCCGGGGTGATCTGACTGTTTCCAAGCCCTACCACCAGCACATGCCCCGGTGGCAGGAACTGCCGCAGCTCCTTCGCAAGCTCCTGCGCCATATCCTCATACCGGTCGGAAAACCGGCTCAGCGCTCCTGCCTCCAGGGTGATGTATCTGCCCTTCTTTTTGCCGATGGGGGCGCCGTGCCTGTCCTCCTGGATGCGGATCTCGGTGATGGAAAAGGCGCTGCCCCGGGTGGTACGGGTGATGCCCTCCCGGATCTGTTCCGCATCCACCCCCTCCAGAGCAAGGTCTGTCCGGATGTTCATAAACGCTCCTTTCTCCGGGTTGTGCAGTTGCACAGAATTCAACACAAAAAATTGTGAGATTATTTTGAAATTGCCTATTGCAATTTGCGCCCCGGAATGATAAAATAAGATTTAGCTTATATGGCTGAGTCATTACAGCCATGCCAAAGACAGCGGCCGTGTCAACGCCGAAAGGTGGGTACTGTCTTTACTGTATGCGGTTTCCGTGTGGTTATACACAGCGTGAGCCGCAGGTTCAAGGAGGTGGAAAGAATGGCAAATATCAAGTCCGCAATGAAGAGAGTCAAGGTAAACAAGGTCAAGGCTGCTGCAAACAAGGCACGCAAGTCCGAGCTGAAGACAGTTCTGAAGAAGGCGAACCTGGCTGTTGAATCCGGTGCAAACAAGGAAGAGGCAATCAAGGCAGCAATCAAGCGGGTGGATCAGGCATGTGCAAAGGGTCTGCTGCACAAGAACAACGCAGCACGCAAGAAGGCACAGCTGGCAAAGAAGCTCAACGGCTGATCCCCGGCACCTTATGAGATATCCGGCGCAGAGTAATTAACCCATACTCTGCGCCCTTTCTTTTTCTGATGCTTGTCGAACTGGAGGAGATTTTGTCATGCTGACCATGTATGAGGCTGTACTTTGCTTTTTTATTTACGCCATCCTGGGCTGGTGCGTGGAGGTGATCTACGCCACCGTCAATTCCGGCAAATTCGTCAACCGGGGCTTTCTCAACGGTCCCTACTGCCCCATTTACGGCTTTGGGGTGCTGATCGTAGTGCTGTGCCTGTCCCCCGTGTCCGGCAGTCTGATCCCCCTGTTTTTCGGCTCCGTCGTGCTGACCACGATGCTGGAGCTGGTGACCGGCTTTCTGCTGGAAAAGATTTTCCACGCCCATTGGTGGGATTACTCCAATGAGCACTTTCAGCTTGGCGGCTATATCTGCGCCAAATTCTCCCTGCTGTGGGGCATTGCCTGCGTGCTTGTGATGCGGGTGGTGCATCCGGCGGTGATGGGTCTGGTACATTGGCTGCCCCACTGGCTGGGGCTGACCCTGCTGTGGGTCTTTTCCGGGGCATTTGCGGCGGATCTTGCCATTACCGTAGCCGGGATCCTGCACATCCGCAGCAACATGCGTGTCATGAGCCGGATCGCAAGAGAGCTGCACAATATTTCCGACGCAGTGGGGGAGAACCTGTCCGACGGAGTCATGGGTGCCATGGAGCGGACGGAAAAATCCAAGCAGGAGCTGGCGCTGCGCCGGGAGCTGACCGGGGTGGAGCTGGACGAGCTGAAGGAAAAGGCGGCACAGCTTACCGACCGGTACCGGACTATCATGGAGGAGCGCACATTCTGGACACGGCGTATGCGCCGGGCATTCCCCCAGTTGGGAGAGCAGCTGCGGGAGCGGATGAAGGAGCGGCTGCGTCGGGCAAAGTAAGGGCGACACGCAAAAGCCCTGTGGTATGCTGCCGAAGGCACTGGTGCTTTGTGGAACTTTCACGAGAGAACCGGGAAATTTTCTACGCGGATACCCTTGTGCTTTGTCCGGGTTTATGGTATACTAATGATATCTACCGTGCAGGAAATGTGCGGCTTTTGACAAAACTAGTACAGAAGGAGTATTGATCGATGAAATTTGGATTTTTTGACGATGCCAACAAAGAATACGTCATCACTTCCCCCAGAACCCCCTACCCCTGGATCAACTACCTGGGCACACAGGAGTTCTTCTCTCTGATCTCCAACACTGCCGGCGGCTACAGCTTCTACAAGGACGCCCGTCTGCGCCGGATCACCCGTTACCGCTACAACAATGTCCCCATCGATATGGGCGGCAGATATTTCTACATCAACGACAACGGCACCATCTGGAACCCGGGCTGGTCTCCGGCGAAGACCGAGCTGGACAGCTACGAGTGCCGCCACGGTATGGGCTACACCATCATCACCGGCAAGAAGAACGACCTGAAGGCACAGGCTACCTTCTTCGTTCCCCAGAACTATGCCGGCGAGGTGCAGCAACTGGTGCTGACCAATGAGGGCAGCGCATCCAAGACCTTCAAGCTGTTCTCCTTTGCAGAATGGTGCCTGTGGGATGCACAGGACGACTGCACCAATTTCCAGAGAAACTTCTCCACCGGCCGTGTAGAGGTAGTTGGCTCCACCATCTACCACAAGACCGAATACAGAGACAGACGTGACCACTTTGCATTCTACACCGTCAACGATACCATCGACGGCTACGATACCGACCGGGACGCATTCATCGGTCTGTACAACGGCTTCCACAATCCCCAGGCTGTCATTGACGGCAAGGCAACCGACTCCTTCGCAGACGGCTGGTCTCCCATCGCTTCCCACTACAAGGAGATCACCCTGGCACCCGGCGAAAGCAAGACCCTGGTATTCATCCTGGGCTATGTGGAAATGCCCGTTGACCAGAAGTTCGAGGCGGACGGCAAGACCATCAACAAGGTGAAGGCACTCCAGATGATGGAGCAGTACAACACCCCGGAGAAGGTTGCAGCAGGTCTGGCTGAGCTGAAGGCTGCCTGGGATTCTCTGCTGGGCATCCTGAACGTGGATACCCCCGACGACAAGGTAAACCGGATGGTGAACATCTGGAACCAGTATCAGTGCATGGTGACCTTTAACCTGTCCCGTTCCGCATCCTACTTTGAGAGCGGCATCGGCAGAGGCATGGGCTTCCGTGACTCCAACCAGGATATTCTGGGCTTTGTACACCAGATCCCGGATCGTGCAAGACAGAGAATCATTGACATCGCTTCCACCCAGCTGCCCGACGGCGGCTGCTACCACCAGTATCAGCCTCTGACCAAGAAGGGCAACTCCGACATCGGCGGCGACTTCTCTGACGATCCCCTGTGGATGATCCTGTCCGTTTCCGCATACATCAAGGAAACCGGCGACTGGGGCATTCTGGACGAAATGGTGCCCTATGACAATGACGACTCCAAGGCAAAGCCCATGCTGGATCACCTGAAGGTTTCCTTCTACAAGGTAGTCAACAACCTTGGCCCCCACGGTCTGCCTCTGGCAATGCGTGCGGACTGGAACGACTGCATCAACCTGTCCTGCTATTCCGACACACCGGGCGAGAGCTTCCAGACCTACACCAACCCCAAGTTTGCAGCAGAGGGCGGCTACTCCAAGGTGGCTGAGTCCGTGATGGTTGCCACCCTGTTCACCTACACCGGCCCCAACTACGTTGCCATTCTGAAGCATCTGGGCAAGGAGGACGAGGCTGCCGCTGCACAGGCTGAGATCGACAAGATGAAGCAGAACGTCATGGCGCATGCCTTTGACGGGGACTGGTTCCTGCGTGCATACGACTCCACCGGTGCCAAGATGGGCTCCAAGGAGTGCGAGGAGGGCAAGATCTTCATCGAGCCCCAGGGCTTCGCAGTCATGTCCGAGATCGGCAAGGATCAGGGTGCTGACATCAAGACCCTGGACGCCATCGACAAGTATCTGAACACCGACTTCGGTCTGGTGCTGAACAATCCGGCATACACCAGGTACTACATCCAGTACGGTGAGATTTCCACCTATCCGGGTGGCTACAAGGAGAACGCCGGCATCTTCACCCACAACAATGCATGGATCATCTGCGCAGAGGCTTACGCCGGCAGAGGGGACAAGGCATTTGAGTACTACAGCAAGATCGCTCCTGCATTCACCGAGGAGACCTCCGACATCCATAAGACCGAGCCCTACGTTTACGGTCAGATGATCGGCGGCAAGGATGCCGGTGCAGACATCGGCAAGCCCGGCAACCACTTCGGTCAGGGCAAGAACTCCTGGCTCACCGGTACTGCTGCATGGAACATGGTTGCCATCTCCCAGTACATCCTGGGCATCAGCCCGGATTGGGACGGTCTGAAGATCGATCCTTCCGTTCCCCATGCATGGGACGGCATGACCGCAACCCGTCAGTTCCGGGGCGCTACCTATGACATCACCGTCAAGAACCCGGATCATGTTTGCAAGGGCGTGAAGTCCGTCACCGTAGACGGCAATGCCATCGAAGGCAACGTGCTGCCCGCATTCGGCGACGGCAAGCACCACGCAGTAGAAGTCATCATGGGCTGATCCTGCACAGCGATAACATAGAAAAACGGTATCCGGTGTTCCGGATACCGTTTTTTGTTAGGGGTTTGTGATCATGTCCTTGGCGTCCTTGACCGCATCCCCGGCGCCGGTAACAATGTCCTTTCCGGTGCTTTCCAGATCGTCCACCACGCTGTCAAAGCCGTCCCCGGTGGAGGTGGCAGCAGGCTGGGTCTCGGTGGCGGTGGTAGCGGCTTCTGTGACAGCCTCCGTGGTGACCGTCTGGGTGGTTGCGGGCTGGGTTGTGCCCTCGGTGGCAGCGCCGGAGGACGACTTGTTGTCATTGCCGCAGCCGGTAAAGCCCACAGCAGTCAGAACCAGCGCCGCTGAAAGTGCAGCGATTTTTTTCATGGGTTCTCTCTCCTCATACAAGGGCAACACCGCACAAGGTCATGCGCCGCCGCCAGCCATGGCGCTGTGCGGTGTTGCCCGGACTCTATTGCAGAAGCTTCTACAATATGAGTTATTGTTGCACGGAGTGCGTGGAATATGTATGCATTGCAAAAAAAGCGTCCGCATATTGCATGCGGACGCAAATTTTTATTCTGTTTTTTGGGGAAGCTCCGTGGTTTCCGGCACCTCCGACAGGGGCATTTCCACCACCGCCTGTTCCTCGTCAAACTCATCCGGATCGAAAAAGCTGGGTGCATTGGGATCCAGCTCCGGCTTGATGCCCAGCTTGTCCAGGGTCTCCGGCGGCAGCTTGCTGAACCGGAGCCGCTCGTCGATCAGCTCCTTGCATAGGTTATACAGCACTGCAAAGGTGGGAACGCCCAGCAGCAATCCTACCAGACCGAACAGGCCGCCTCCCAGCAGGCAGGCGAACAGGGACCAGAAGGCAGGCAGCCCGATGGAGCCTCCCACGATCTTGGGATCCAGGATATTGCAGTCAAACTGCTGCAAAACCACGATGAAAATCACGAAATACAGTGCCTTGACCGGATCGTGCATCAGCACCAGCAGAGTGCTGGGAATGGCACCGATGAAGGGGCCGAAGAAGGGGATCACGTTGGTGACACCTACGATCACGGCGATCAGGGCAGGGTAGGGGGTGCGCAGGATCACCACGCCGATGAAGCACAGCATACCGATGATGATGGAGTCCAGGATCTTTCCCAGAATGGCACTGCTGAAGGTGCGGTTTGCGCCGTTGAGCCGGTGGAGGATCCAATCCGCCCGGTTGGGCTTCAGCAGCACATACAGTATTTTGCCCCCCTGGCGCATGAACCGCTCCTTGCCGATGAGCAGGTAAAAGCAGATAATCAGACCCACGCACAGGTTGTACACCAGGTTGAACGCCCCCATGATGCCGGAGGCAAGGTAGCCCACCCAGACGCTGGCGTTGTTGAGAATGCCGCTGTTTGCCCAGTTTTCCAGCGGCTCTGCCAGGTAGTTGGATACCAGGCTGTACAGGGCGCTGAGCCGGCTGTTGTTCTGTACCTTCTGGTTGACGGTATCGGTGAACTCCCCCAGATCGTTGGGAAGCTCCCCGGCGATGGCGGTGATACTGCCGGCAACCTCCGGCACCACCAGCACGAACAGCAGCACGATCAGGCATACCACGGCGATCACGGTCACAAAGGTGCTGATGATCCGGGCGGTTTTTTTCCCCTTGGAGGAATTTTTGAAGCGGCGGTTCAAGGGCTTTGCCAGATGCTTTTCCAGCATCACCACCGCCGGATTCAGCAGATAGGCGAAGAGCAGCCCGGTGAACACCGGGGCGATGGCTCTGAACACATCCTCAAAAAAACTCTGCACCTTGTCGAAATTCAGCAGCAGGAAGTAAAAGATAATGGCGCATGCCAGCACCAGAAAGGCTGCCAGTCCCCGGGGAAACAGGTCATAGCGAAGGGATGGCGTATTGGAACTGCGCCGCTTTTTCGTTGTTTTCATAATGCCCCCCAAATAGCAATGCCGCACAAAACAGGGGCAATACCGTACAAAGATTGTGCAGTAGATGCTGTGCAAAGCCACCAGGTAGGCTTTGTGCGGTGTTGCCCAGGGTATGTCTTGTGCGGTATTGGATCAATCGTCGTTTGAATTCTTCTCCAGGATGCTCTGATAGTTGGGATCGGTCTCCTGAGGCTCCGGCTGAGCTGCCTCCGGTGCGTCAGCCGTCTGTGCTGCGGCAAGCTGCTTTTTCTTGCGGATTCCAAGAATCATCAGCACCAGGGCGATCAGCAGAATGCCCCCGATGACGCAGCTGACCAGCACCCAGTTTACCACAAAGTCCGTGGTAGCCGCCTTGATGCCGTTTTCCGAGGCATAGGTGTACGCCGCAGACTTGGAGGAACAGGTCAGGGTGTAGCCGTTGAGCAGGATTTCGTTGCCCTGCTCGTCCGCCGTATAGCCAAAGGCCTTGTCGCCGATCTGTACCACCGTATCCGGCACGAACATGCCTGTCAGCTTATCGCAGCAGAAAAAGGCGTACTCCCCCACGGTGGTAACAGTTTTGGGGATCTCAAAGCTGGCCAGGGAGGTACAGTCGGAGAACATGCTGGCTGGAATGGAGGAGATCCGTTTTGGCAGCCGGATGCTGTTGAGGGAGGAGCAGCCGGAGAATGCGCCGTCCTGGATCTCCAGCACCGAGTCCGGGATCTCCACAGAGGTCAGATAGCCGTTGCCGGAAAAGGCATAATAGCAGATGGTGGTGATGGTATCCGGCACCGTAAAGGTATTTGCCTGGTTGGTCGTCAAATACAAATACAGCTGGGTCTTGGTGGAGGACAGGAGCATACCGTCCCGGAAGATGAATGCAGGGTTGTCCGCTGCGATCTCGATGTTCTCCAGGCTGCTGCATCCCACAAAGGACAGGTGCCCGATGGACATGGTAGCCGCCGGGATCCGCAGGGTTTTCAGATCGCTGCATGCCACAAACGCCAGATTTCCGATCTCCTTGGTCTGTGCCGGAATGGTCAGCTCCGTCAGCCGCATGCAGTACTGGAAGGCATAGCTGCCGATGTAGGTGATCCCATCCGGCAGCTCCAGGCTGGCAAGATCCGTGCAATAAGCAAAGGCGAAGTCCCCCACATCGGTGACGGTCTCCGGAATGCGCACCTGTTCCAGCTTGGAGCAGTTGCAGAACAGGGCGGTGGGCAGTGCCTCCAGCTCGGAGGGCAGAAGCACACTGGTCAGACTGGAGCAGTTGTAGAATGCCGCCTCCCCGATGGTTTCGATGGAATCCGGCAGCACGATCTCTGTCAGGGCGGTGCAGTTGCTGAACGCCTCGTTCCCGATTTCCGTTACCGCAAAGCCGTTGATCTCCGCCGGTACATGCAGGGTGGCGGTATTGATGTCGCAGGCGGTGACGGAAACCTTGCCGTCCCCCAGCTTGGTATAGGTCAGCACCTCGTCGCTAAAGCTGTCCTCTGCGGCATCCTCTGCCCAGGAACCCAGACCCGGCAGTGCACACAGGGTCAGCATTCCGGCGCAGGCAGCGGCAAGCAGTCGTTTGAATCGATTCATCTGTTACTCCTTCTCCGGTGCGTCCGGCGTTTCCTGTTCCTTGGGGGTATCCGTTGCGGCTTCCGGGGCATCGTTTTGTTTGTCGCCCCGCAGCCGGATCGCCAGGATCACAGCCCCTGCCAGTAGTAGCACGCCGCCGGCGATCACCAGAGCCAAGCCGGTTTTTGCGCCCTGCTTTTCATAGTGGATGTCGTTTTCCTTGGCATAGCTTGCAGCGGCGGTACCCACCCGGGTGTGGATGGTGAAGCCGTCAACCTTGGCAGTGGTTTTGGTTTCCGTATCCAGGGTAAAGCCCAGTGCGTAGTTCCCGATGGTGGATACAGAGCCGGGAATGGTAATATCCTTCAGCTCCGGGCAGTTCACAAAGCAGTAATCTCCCAGCTCCGTCAGAGAATCCGGCAACTGAACCTGTTTGAGGGCGGTGCAGCCTCCGAAGGTGGTTCCGGGCAGGGCGGTGACCCCCTCCGGGATGGTGATCTGCTCCAGGGCGGTGCAGATGTAGAAGGCATCCTTGCCGATCTCTGTCGCCTTGTTCAGATCCAGGCTTACCAGATTCTTGGCACCCGTAAACGCCCAATTGGCAATGGCGGTGGTGCTGTCCGGCAGGGTGTAGCTGTCCCCGGCGTGCTGATCCGGATATTTGATGAGCCGGGTCATATCCTCATTGAACAGGACGCCCTCCAGGTCGCAGTAGATCTGGTTTTCCGGATCCACCCGGATCTCCGTCAGCTCCTCACAGCCCTCAAACGCATACTCTCCCAGAGAGGTCAGAGAGGCGGGCAGGGTCACGGTGGTGAGCTTGAGACAGGCGAGAAACGCCTGGTCCCCGATGCTCTGCATGGATTCCGGCAGATTGATGGACTCCAGATCGGCACAGTAGTAGAATGCCTGGTAGCCGATCTTGGTCAGGCTCTTGGGCAGGGCAATGCTTTTCAGAGTGGTACAGCCGAAAAATGCCCCGTCCCCGATGAGGGTCACAGAATCCGGCAGGGTCACGGTTTCAATGGCACCGCAGCTATTGAATGCGCTCTCCTCCACGGAAGTGACCGGCTTGCCCCCTAAGGTATCGGGCACAGTCACGTTCACCGCATCCGAGGAGCATCCCACAACGGCGGCTCCTGCATCCTCCAGCTGGTAGGACAGGGTAAAGCCGTCCCCCTCATAGGTTTCGGCGGTGTGCGTTTCATCCGCACTGCACGGTACAGCCAGTGCAGCCAGCAGCATGCCGGACAGGGCGGCACAGATCAGCTTTGTTCCTTTCATGCCTGCTCCTCCTTGTCGTCGTCCTTTTCCGGTTCAGCCGGTGCAGATGCCCCGGGCAGGGAAGCATCCGAAGCGGCATGCTTTCTCTTGGAGAGCACCACGCCCACCACGGTCAGCGCCACGATGGCAACGCCGATGAGCGCCAGGATCACTGCCTTGATGACGGTGAAGACCCGGGCATCCTCCTGGCTGATGGTGTGATTGTTCACGGGCACCCCCTCGATATTGGGGCGGGTGGTGGCATCTCCAGTGGTCTGCTCCTTGGAGATCTGTACAAAGGTGAAATGGTTGTCATTTTCAGAGTCGATGCTGTACCGGGCAGCGGCGGAGCCTGCGGTGGAATAAATGGTGAAGTCCGGGTTGGCAACGAACTGGTTGTTTTCGTCCAGGTCATATCCAAGGGCGGAGAAGCCGATCTCCGTAACGGTTTCCGGTACGGTGATGCTCTCCAGGGAGGTGCCGGCGAACGCCGCCTGCTCGATGGTGGTGCATGCGGTGGGGATCTTGAAGGCGGTCATGCCCTTGCAGCCGGCAAAGGCGCCGGCACAGATGGTCTGAATGGTGTCGGGAATGTTGAACTCTGTAATGGCAGTGTCATAGGCAAAGCAGAAGTCCTCGATCTTGGTCATGGTGCTGGGCAGGGTCACGGAGGTCAGAGCGGTACAGCCTGCAAACGCCCACACGCCGATCTGCTTGACGCTGTCGGGAATGGTGACGGTTTTCAGGGATTTGCACTCGGCAAAGGCACTGTTGCCAATGTCGTATACCTTGTCCGGCACGGTGAATTCCGTGGGATTTTTGCCGATGGGATACTGAACCAGATAGGTCTGATCCTCCGCATAGAGGATCCCGTCCACTGCTTCGTAGTATTCATTGTCCGGATCTACGATATATTCGGTGACGCCGGTGCAGCCGAAGAAGGTGTACAGACCGGTGCCGATGACGGTCTTGGGAATGGTGATGGTTTTGGCGGTGGTGTTGTCCATGAAGGTATTGTCCCCCAGTGCCACCACCTCATAGCCGTCAATGGTTTCCGGGATCACCAGGTTCTCCTCCGTGGAGGTGCAGCTTTCCAGGCAGGCAGCCTGCTGGCTGGCATCCTCCTTCCCGGTCAGCAGACTGTAGGTATAGTCGCCGCTGGTGAAGGTCTCCACCTGACCGGAGGCATCCGAGCCGGTGTAAAAGGCATCCGTCTCTGCAAAGGCGGTGTATGTGTATGCGCTCATGGGCATGGCAGCCAGCAGCGCTGCGCCTGCCAGGGCGGCAATGGTTTGTTTGAGTTTCATAGTCCGTTCCTTTCTTTCGGCAGCACATGCAGCACTGCTTTTTATACAGCCGCAGACAGGAAAACCGGCGGTTTTTCCTGCTGTACAGCCAAATTTTCGTCCGAGCGGTATTGTCTATAGTATAGCACAAATCCCTGTTGAATGCAACAGCTTTTGTGTGCAGGGTGTGAAAGTTGCGGAAAAAACGGGCAAAAAAATGAGGACAGAAAATCTGTCCTCGAGCCGTATAAAAATGGAGTGTTATGATTGCCGCAGGCTTTGCCCGATCTGATCCCCTCTCAAAAAATCAAATCATCTCAAGCTCCGGCGCAACGAACAGGCGGCTGTTTCCAATGCAGCGCCTTATTGACAGCTTGCTGTGGTACGCATAGCCTCGGATTGCAGGATCAGAAAAATGCGGTGTAGTTCAAATATTACAGGCTTTTCATATTTGTCCGCATTTTTCGGGGAGTAATCCTGACGGTTCAGGCTCCACAGTCATTGCACTATGCAACACAAGCATGTAGAAAAACGTGATGTTGCGAAGACAATCAGGTTGTACTTCCGGGTACGGAAGACAGCACAATGAATACTGTACATTCTGCTGTTCGTCAGTTGCAGAATACAATAAGTATTATAACGGAATAATAGTACAATTTCAATTGAGAATATTGCATTGTTTTGGTAGTTTATTGCCCAGCTAAACAGGATTGAACTCTGTCAAAAAACGCCGTGCAGAGAGACACCCTGCACGACGTTTTGGGATTGTATGAAAGGCAACGCCGCACAAAGCCCGCCTGTCGGCTATGCGAAGCATCTGCTGACGAATTTTCCGTCATATCACACAGAAACTCCTTGCAATACACCAGTATTCCTGCGTCGTTTCTATGCAATCTGACGAAAAATCTGTTGGCACATCTACCACACATTCTTTGTGCGGTGTTGCTTAAAGTCCCCAGATTTCCTTTGCGTATTCGTTGACCGCCCGGTCTGCGGAGAATACGCCGGCATTGGCGATATTCGCCAGGGACATCTGGGTCCACTTCCGGGTATCCTGGTACAGCTGGGAGGAACGCTGCTGTGCGGCACGGTAGCTGTCGAAGTCCGCCAGTACCATATACGGATCCGAGTTTTTCAGGGAATCCGCCACGTCGTTGAATACGCAGCCGTTGATGCCCTTGTACATCCGGTTGATGCAGGCACGGATCACTTCATTGTTGTTGTAGTAATCCTCCGGCCGGTAGCCGGCTGCCTTCAGCGCATTGACCTCCTCGGTCTTCATGCCGAAGATGATGATGTTCTCGTCGCCCACCACATCCCGGATCTCCACGTTTGCTCCGTCCAGGGTGCCCATGGTAATGGCGCCGTTGAGCATCAGCTTCATGTTGCCGGTGCCGGATGCCTCCGTGCCTGCCAGGGAGATCTGCTCGGAAATATCGCTGGCGGGCATCAGCAGCTCGGACAGGGTCACCCGGTAATCCTCCAGGAAGTACACGGACAGCTTCTTGGAGATCTTGGGGTTCTTGCGGATCTCCTCGGAAATGGCCCAGATCATTTTGATGATCTGCTTTGCCAGGTAGTAGCCCGGTGCAGCCTTTGCCGCAAAGATATAGGTCTTGGGGGTAAAGTCCATA
Organism: Ruminococcus champanellensis 18P13 = JCM 17042; assembly: GCF_000210095.1. Classification (NCBI taxonomy): domain Bacteria; kingdom Bacillati; phylum Bacillota; class Clostridia; order Eubacteriales; family Oscillospiraceae; genus Ruminococcus; species Ruminococcus champanellensis. The sequence continues at coordinate 2,478,465 of NC_021039.1, read as the reverse complement.
TCCGGATTTTCCAGCAGCATATTGTAGTCCGCCAGAATGTTCATTACGTTCAGGTGCTGCCGCTTGTATTCGTGGAGCCGCTTTACCTGTACGTCAAAGATGGTGTCCGGATCGATGGCGAACTTGCTGTTCTGCATCACATACTTGCAGAACCGCTCCTTGTTCTCCCGCTTGATCTTCCGCAACTGCTCCAGAACAGCGTCATCGTTGGCGAACACGCTGAGCTTTTTCAGCTCGCTGCCGTCCTTCAGGAAGCCGGAGCCGATCTTTTCACGCAGCAGGGCGGTGAGTCCCGGGTTGGACTGGTACAGCCACCGGCGGTATGCGATGCCGTTGGTCACATTCTTGAACTTCATGGGAGAGTCAGCGTACTCATCCTTGAATACGGACTGCTTGATGATCTCGGAGTGGAGCTTGGAAACCCCGTTGACGCTGTGGGATGCTACCACGCACAGGGTCGCCATATGGATCTGATTGTCCTTGATGATGGACATGCTGGTGGTCTTGGCGCTGTCGCCGCCGTTCCGCTCCATCAACTGTGCGCAGTACCGGTTGTTGATCTCCACGATGATGGAGAAGATCCGGGGAATGATGCGGCGCACCAGGTTCACGTCCCACTTTTCCAGGGCTTCCGCCATGACGGTGTGGTTGGTGTAGGCGAAGGTGTTGGTAACAATGTGCCATGCCTTTTCCCAGGTATAGCCGCAGTCGTCCAGCAGGATCCGCATCAGCTCCGGGATCGCCAGGGTGGGGTGGGTGTCGTTGATGTGGATGGCAACCTTTTCGTGGAAGTTATCCAGGGTGCCGTATACGCTCATGTGGTTGTTGACGATATCCCCCACGGATGCAGCGCACAGGAAGTACTGCTGCCGCAGACGCAGGGACTTGCCCTCCAGATGGTTGTCGTTGGGGTACAGCACCTTGGAGATGGCGTTGGCAACGGAGTTGCCGGCAAGCGCCTTTTCGTAATCCCCCTTGTTGAAGCTTGCCATATCAAAGTTGGGCGCCTTTGCCGTCCAGAGCCGCAGCACGGAAACGCCCTCGCTGCCGTAGCCGGATACATACATATCATAGGGGATGGCACAGACGGTGCTGTAGTTCACATGGGAAATGTAGTGGTACTGCTTATCCCAGTATTCCTGTAAATCCCCCTCGAAGTGTACATCGATGGAAAGCTCCGGCCGGGGATCCAGCCATACGGAGCCGCCGGGCAGCCAGTTATCCGGCAGCTCGGTCTGCCAGCCGTTTTCCAGGTGCTGCTTGAAGATGCCGTACTCGTAGCAGATGGAGTAGCCCATTGCCGGGTACGCCTGGGTTGCCAGAGCGTCCATGTAGCAGGCAGCCAGTCTGCCCAGACCGCCGTTGCCAAGCCCTGCGTCCGGCTCGTATTCATAGATCTTGTCCAGGTTGATGTCGTACTCGCCCAGGATCTTGCTGATATCCTCCACCAGCTCCAGATTGTACAGGCTGGTCTTCAAGGATCTGCCCATCAGAAACTCCATGGACAGGTAGTAGATCTGCTTGCGGCCGTTGGAGTGACATTTATTAATAAAGGACTGGCGCTTTTCCCGCAGGATCTCCACGATCATGGCGGACAGCGCCTGATATACCTGCTTGTCGGATGCTTCGCTGGGTGTAACGTTGAACTGTGTCCGGAGCCGGCTCAGCAGCTCCTGCTTGAGATAGTTCGGGTCTTTGTAGTTGGTCATGTGTTGCTCCGTTCTCCGGCGCCTGAAATCAGATCATTGTGGGCAGCACACCCCCTGCGCCGGCAGTCGGGGCGGCTGTGGAATCCACGCTGTTCTTATTATACGCTTATCAGCATGGCTTTGCAATAGGATATTTATACAAAATTTGCAGCGTTAAAATGTGCGCACGGGCGTTTTCGACAGAAAATTATGTACATAATGCACAAACGAGGCAAAATTCAAACGATTCAGCTGTCTATTTCGACGGAGTTGCTTTGGCGGGATTGACAAAAGCCCGGAAATCCGGTATACTGTGTAAAGGAAAACAGCTTTACACCCATGTCACAGAAAGGGGGCGGCGCTGCACATGGCAAAGGATCTGCGGTTTGCGCTGCTGCTGGACTGCTACGGCTCCCTGCTGACGGAACGGCAGGCGGCATACATGGAGCTTTACTACTGTGAGGATCTTTCCCTGGGGGAGATCGCAGAGGACGCCGGGGTTTCCCGGCAGGCAGTGCGGGACGCTGTGAAGCGTGGCGAGGCGCTGCTGACGGAGTATGAAGCAAAGCTGGGCTTTGCCGCACAGCATACCGCCTGTGTGGAAAAGCTGGAGGAATTACAGCACCGGATCGGCACCCTGGGCGGACGCATCCCCCCGGAGCAGCTTTCGGCGCTTGCAGATTGTGCGGCACAGTGCCGGGCACTGATCGAATAAACGAATCAATACACTTAGAAAGAAATGAGGCGGGACTATGGCATTTGAAGGTCTGTCCGAAAAGCTCAACCACGTCTTTAAAAAGCTCAAATCCCGCGGCAAGCTGTCGGAGAGCGACGTCAAGGACGCCATGCGGGAGGTCCGGATGGCGCTGCTGGAGGCGGACGTCAGCTATAAGGTCGTCAAGGATTTTGTGGCAAAGGTATCCCAGCGCTGCGTGGGGGAGGAGGTTCTCTCCAGTCTGACCCCGGCACAGCAGGTGGTCAAGATCGTCAACGATGAGCTGATCGCTCTGATGGGCAACGACAATGCCCGGATCAATATGCCCTCCAAGCCTCCCTGCGTCATTATGATGTGCGGCTTGCAGGGCTCCGGTAAAACCACCCACGCTGCAAAGCTTGCAAAATATTTAAAGCGGGAAGGGCATCGCCCCCTGCTGGTTGCCTGCGATATCTACCGTCCGGCGGCGATCAACCAGTTGATGGTAGTGGGAGAAAAGGCTGGGGTCAAGGTCTTTGAAATGGGACAGATCGACCCGGTGGTGATCTCCACCCAGGCCATGCGCTATGCCAAGGATTACGGTCACGATGTGGTCATTCTCGATACCGCCGGCCGGCTCCACATTGACGAAAAGCTCATGGATGAGCTGAAGCAGATCAAGGCAAAGGTGGAACCCAACGAGATCATGCTCGTGGTGGACGCTATGACCGGTCAGGACGCAGTCAACGTGGCAAAGGCATTTGACGAGGCGCTGGGCATCGACAGCGTGCTCATGTCCAAGCTGGATTCCGATACAAGAGGCGGTGCGGCGCTGTCCGTGCTGGCTGTGACCGGCAAGCCCATCAAATTCGTGGGTATGGGCGAAAAGCTGGACGAGTTCGAGCGTTTCCATCCGGAGCGTATGGCTTCCCGGATCCTGGGCATGGGGGATGTGCTGACCCTGGTGGAAAAAGCGGAAGCGGTAATGAGCAAGAGCGATGCGGAGAAGCTGACCAAAAAGCTCCAGGAGCATTCCTTTGATATGAACGACCTGTTGGATCAGCTCAAGCAGATCCGGAAGATGGGCTCTCTCAAGAGCATTATTTCCATGCTCCCCGGCGTGGGGGATAAGGTCAAGGATATGGATGTGGACGAAAAGCAGTTCAGCCGCATCGAAGCCATGATCACCTCCATGACTAAGAAGGAGCGTGCAAAGCCCTCCATCATCAACCCCCAGCGCAAGCGGCGGATCGCCGCCGGCAGCGGCACCAAGGTGGAGGATGTGAACCGGCTGCTCAAGCAGTTTGAGCAGATGCAGCAGTTTATGAAGCAAATGGGGGGCGGCGGTAAGACCAAGATGTTTGCCCGCCGGGCAAGAAAGCAGCTTGCCGGCATGAATTTCGACAAGATGGGCAATCCGGGCGGAAAGCTGCCCTTTTAAGAACAGCTTCAAATGCGGTTCCCCGCTTTGATAGATAGTTCACGCAGACGGAGGTGAAATGAACATGGCAGTAAAGATCAGACTGAGAAGAATGGGCGCAAAGAAGGCTCCCTTCTACCGTGTGGTTGTTGCAGATTCCAGATACCCCAGAGACGGCAGATTCATCGAAGAGCTGGGCTATTATGATCCCACCAAGGAGCCGTCCGTTGTAAAGATCGACGGCGACAAGGCAAAGGAATGGATGGCAAACGGCGCACAGCCCACCGACACTGTAAAGGCACTCCTGAAGAAGGAAGGCATCCTTTAATTCCCGCTGGCAGCACGGGCAAGGGCTCTGGCTCTTGCTTGGGGTGTGCCGGTAATTGCTTTGAGTTAGGAGAGGGGGCGGCGTACCGCTCCCGATTATGTATATGAAAGAATTGCTTTACACGGTTGCAGCAGGACTGGTAGCAGATCCTGCTTCCATTTCCATTACCCAGGACGAGCCGGATGCAGAGGGCGTGATCGTACTGCACCTGCATGTGGCTGCGGAGGATATGGGCAGAGTCATCGGCAAGCAGGGCAGGATCGCCAAGGCGATCCGCACCATCATGCGTGCCGGCGCCGCAAGAGAAAACCTGAAGGTTGCGGTGGAAATCGACTGAGCAGATCAAATGCGGCGGCTTTGTGCCGCCGTTTGTATTATGGCAACGTCCGGCAGCGTGCTGTCGGTGTGGGGAGGAACCTATGCAGAAGAATTTATTGGAAATCGGCAAGGTGGTGAATATCCACGGACTCCGGGGGGATGTGAAGATCCAGCCCTGGTGCGACAGCGCCGGATTTCTGTGCGAATTTGATACCCTGTACCGGGCAGACGGCACCCCCATGTCCGTGGTATCCGCCCGGGCGCATAAGGGAATGGCGGTGGTGCGCTTTGCAGGCATCGATACCCCGGAGCAGGCGGAAGCCTTACGGAATACGGTGTTGTATATGAATCGGGCGGACGTGGAGCTGGATGCGGACACCTACTTCATCCGGGATCTGATCGGCTTGCAGGTGCTGGATGCGGACACCGGGGCTGTGTACGGAAGGCTGGAGGAGGTGCTGGAGACCGGCGCCAACGATGTGTATACCATTCGCACCCCGGAGGGAAAGCAGTTGCTGTTCCCTGCCATCGGGGACGTGGTGGTGGAAACGGATCTGGAGCAGGGGATCATGCGGATCCGGCCGCTGGAGGGGCTGTTTGACGATGCGGATTGATATTGCCACCCTGTTCCCGGAGCTGTGCGAGGCGGTGCTGTCCGAAAGCATCCTGGGCAGAGCCAGAGCATCCGGCGCCATTGAGATCCACTGTCACCAGATCCGGGACTTTGCCGGCAACAAGCACAACCGGGTGGACGATGTGCCCTACGGCGGCGGCATGGGCATGGTGATGCAGGCAAAGCCCATCTACGATTGCTACCAGGCAGTGTGCGCACAGCTACCCCGGAAGCCGCATACCATATATATGTCCCCCAAGGGTACAGTGTTCAGCCAGCAAAAAGCCATCTCTCTTTGCGAATATCCGTATATTTTCCTGCTGTGCGGGCATTATGAGGGTGTGGATCAGCGAGTGCTGGACAAGATCGTGGACGAGGAGATCTCCATCGGGGACTATGTGCTCACCGGTGGAGAGCTGCCTGCATTGGTGGTGGCGGACGCCATTGCCCGGATGTGTCCCGGCGTGCTGCCCAGCGAGGAGTGCTTCCAGGAGGAGAGCCACTACGGGGGACTGCTGGAATATCCCCACTACACCCGGCCCGAGGTCTGGGAGGGGGAGGCGGTGCCGCCGGTGCTCCTGTCCGGGCATCACAAGCACATTGCGGACTGGCGTTTTGCACAAAGTCTTGCAGTGACGGAGCAGCGGCGGCCGGATCTGTACCAGGCGTACATGGAGGCGCATCCCCCGGCACCCCCGAAGCAGAAACGGAAAAGGAAATAGGCTTTTGTGCGCATTGTATAGTTTCTGTTGTTGAAAACTATGCGAGGTGTTGAAAGTTTTCCACAGTGAAAACTTCGTGATAATGAACAAAATCCGCCCCTGCCACCTTCGGCGGCATTTGGCAAAGCGTAGAATTTTCGCTGAAAATGCATATTTCATGTATAATAGGCGTTGACTAAGGAATCCCTAGCCTGTATAATGGTAATCAGTGATCAAGAAATACATGCCATCCAAATAAGAGAATAGGAGAGTTTTGAGATGTACGTGAAAGATGTAATGGTGCAGAATCAGGTTGGTCTGCATGCAAGACCGGCTACCTTCTTCATTCAGAAGGCCAATGAATTCAAGTCCTCAATCTGGATCGAAAAGGAGGAGCGCCGTGTAAACGCAAAGAGCCTTCTCGGTATTCTTTCTTTGGGCATCGTCGGCGGTACTGCCATCCGTATCATTGCAGACGGCGCAGACGAGCAGGTTGCCGTTGATTCCCTGGTAGAGCTGGTTGAAAGCGGCTTCAGCGACGAGAACAGATAAGGTAACACCTGCACAGAGCTTGTAGGCGCTATCCGGACATGACACAACAGTAAGGGGCGTTACATTGGGTAACGCCCCTTTTGCTGCATCAGCCCCCGGTGTCCGCACTGTATTCGTACATATTTTCCGCAAAGATCCCGTAGCCCCGGGTGGGGTCGCTGACAAACACATGGGTCACCGCCCCGATGAGCCGTCCCTCCTGGAGGATGGGACTGCCGCTCATGCCCTGGACAATGCCCCCGGTGGCGTCCAGCAGCGCCGGATCCGTAATGTGGATCACCATATTTTTCGTGCCGGTACTGCCCCAGTCCGCCTTTTCGATTTCAATGGCATACTCCTTTGGCTCCCTGCCGCTGATAGTGGTGCGGATCACCGCTTCTCCCGTATGCACATCCTGCTTCAGTCCCAGAGGCACTGCCTCCGCCGGCTTCCGCTGCGTCTCCAGGGTGCCGAATACGCCGCATCGGTTGTTCAGATACAGACTCCCCATGGCTTTGCCCGGGGTGAAGCAGCCACGCAGCTCCCCGGCGGCTCCGGCACTGCCTTTGGTGACGCTCTGGATGTTGACACCCACCACCTCGCCGCTGGACAGGGGAATGATCTCCCCGGTATCCACGTCGCACACCGGATGTCCCAGACCGGCGAATCTGCCGCTGTTTGGCATATAATAGGTCACGGTGCCGATGCCGGCAGTGCTGTCCCGCACCCAAAGCCCTGCCTTGTAACAGGCATCTGCCTGGCTGTACAGGGGCGTCAGGGACAGGGTGCGGATGTCGCCTCCCCGGTTGATCCGGATCTGTACCGGCTCACCCTGTGCCTCCCCGATGGCTTGCTGGAGGGCAGCGTTGCCGTTGATGGGGGTATCGTTCACGGACAGCACCATATCCCCCACCTGGATCCCGGCACGTTCCGCCGGACATTCTCCCTCCGGGTTCACCTTACCCATGCCCACCACCATGACCCCGTCCATCAGCAGCTTGATGCCGAAGGGATCTCCCCCCGGCACCACCAGGGGCGTATCCACCGCTGTGACCTCCACGGTCTTGATGGGCAGGAACCCGAACAGCCGCAGGCTGACGCTGCCCCGCATGGGTACGGTTTCTGCCGCATAGGCAGGGGCGTCGCCCTCCGCTGCGGATTCAATGGGCAGGGCGGTATGGAGTGCAAGCTCCGTTCCTTTTGTCACATAAAAGCTGTCCGGCAGGGCATAGTGATAGTAGCCGGCGGTGCCTGCCAGCGCCAGCGTCGCAGCTGCTCCCAGGGAGAACAGGCGCGAAAATAATTTCAGCATTTGGCATCATCCTTTCTGACGGCGTCCGGCGGCGCTGTATCCCTTGCATGCAGAGCCGGCGGAATGCCACACTGCTACTATTGACCGTCTGCACGGGTTTATAAGCGTTGTTTTTACTGCATATTTTCTGACAAAGTTTGAATTGCTGCGCTGTTTCGGCGCTGCATCCCTCTGGGAGGAGAGTTCTGCTATGAAAAAAGACCGGATCTTACAGGTTTTACAGATTTTTTTGAAGCTCGCCCTGGTGGTGACCACTCTGATCTACCCCTTGTTTATGGATCTGCTGACTGCCCTGGGCTGGACGGTGAATGCCCATAGCTACGGGGCGAAATTCCGGATCCTGGCGGCGGTGGTGGCGGTTGGCGCATTGCTTATGACCGCCGGGGTGATCCTTGCCCTGTGCAAAAAGGACATTGCCGCCCTGGTGACCGGCTCCGTGGGCTTCTTCCCCCTGATGGGGGCGGTGAGCATTGCCACCTCCATTGCAGAAGCGGCCGGCTGGGCACCCCAGAGCGAGGCGCATCTGGGACGGTTCGCCTATCAGATCTGGGCGGATCGGATGCTCCCCACCATTGCCCCCTACTGCCTGCTGGTGGCAGTGGCTCTGCTGCACTACTTCTCCTATGAGGCATCCGCCGCACGCCGGGAGAAAAAGCGGCAGAAGGAGGAATTTGAAAACCGCCCTGCCCCGAAAATTGTAGAGGATTGAGGCGGCACCGCACAAGGATTGTGCAGCAGATGCTGTGCAAAGCCGACAGGCGGGCTTTGTGCGGTGTTGTCTGAAAAAATCCGGGCTTTCCCCGATATTCTGCGGCGTTGCCGCCGGGCTGTCGCAGAATATGTACTCCGTTTTTTCTGGAATCACCACGAGAAGTGTCGAAAACGTTTATATTTTAAGAAATAAACAGACTAGAAATAATCAATTCATGAAATGCTCTAAAATACTACATTTTTCGGCAATATAAACTCTTGCACCTTGTCAGCATGTGTGTTAATATATGTGAGTAGAAAAAATAGGAGGTAGAACAATGGTTAATAAGGTAAAGGTTTTGATTGGTGACGACAGTGTCGAATACGGCATTGCCTGCGCCAGTACCCTTCGGGGACAGGGCATGTACGTCATGACCCGACCCAAGGACGGAACCGCCCTGCTGGAGACGATCAAAAGCGATGCCCCCGACGTGGTTGTGATGGACGCCATCCTGCCCCACATGGACGCAATAGAACTCATGAAGAAGGTTCAGGCGTCCGGCGGCAAGCGCCCCCAATTCATCGTCACAAGCGCATACGACAATCCCTTCATCGAAAAGCAGGTGATGCAAGGCGGTGCGGCATATTTCATGCTCAAGCCCTTTGAGATCTCTGCACTGGGAGAGCGGATCACCTCTCTGACTCAGGGAGGCATGACGGGACGCAATGCGCCGGGGACGGAGAATATGGAGATCGTGGTGACGGACGTGATCCACCAGCTTGGCGTTCCCGCCCACATCAAAGGGTATCACTACCTGCGTGAGGCGATCCTGTCCTCGATTGAGGATCCGGAACTGCTGGAAAGCGTCACCAAGCTGCTGTATCCCACGGTGGCAAAGCGGTTTGACACCACCTCGTCCCGGGTGGAGCGTGCCATCCGCCACGCCATCGAGATTGCCTGGGACCGGGGCAACCTGGACACGCTGAATGCGTTCTTCGGCTACACGGTGAACACCTGTAAGGGCAAGCCGACCAATTCGGAGTTTATCGCTCTGATCACCGATAAGCTGCGGCTGCAGCACCGGGTCGCCATGCGTCAGTCCTGATGCGGATTGCATCTTAGCCTTGCAATCATGCATCTTTTATGATATGATGAATACAATAGATTATGCATGCACAGTCTCGCAGCTGTGAATTTACAAGGGAGAGATGAAAATGGCATTTGTCAAAACCGAAGTGGAGAAGCTGACGCTGAACCCCTTTACCAAAATTGGAAAGGAATGGTTTTTGCTCACAAGCGGCACACCGGATTGCTACAATACGATGACCGCTTCCTGGGGACAGATGGGTGTCCTCTGGGGAAAAAACGTGCTGACCGCATACGTCCGTACATCCCGGAAAACCTTTGAGCTGGTGGAGCAGAACAATCTGTTCACCGTGTCCTTCCTGCCCCAGGCGGATCGTCCGATCCTCCAGTTCTGCGGCTCGCACAGCGGCAGAGACTGCGACAAGGCAAAGGAGACCGGACTGATCCCGGTGGGGTTGGATGGTTCCACCGCCTTTGAACAGGCATCCCTGGTGCTGGTGTGCAGAAAGCTGTACGCAGCGCCCCTGGACATGAAGCAGGCAGTGGACCCCGCCATCGCTTCTTTCTACGAGAAGGATGCGATGCACCACATGTACATTGCAGAGATCCTCTCTGCATACGAAAACAAGTAAACACACAGGTTCTTTTCCCGCAGTCACCATACTGCGGGATTTTTTCGTCAATTCGCAAAAAGGGGGTGACAAATCCGGCAAAATCGGCTATAATAAAAATAGCATGCAGTTTTGCATGCGTCACAACACACAATGGAGGAATGATTATGTCAAAGAAGCCTTATTACATCACCACGGCCATTGCCTATGCGTCCAGAAAGCCGCACATTGGCAATACCTACGAAGTGGTGTTCACCGATGCCGTAGCGAGATATAAGCGAATGCAGGGCTATGATGTATTCTTCCTGACCGGTACGGACGAGCATGGCGTCAAGATCGAGGAGCTTGCCAAGTCCGAGGGGATCACCCCGAAGGAGCATGTGGACAAGGTAGTCGGCGAGATCCAGGACATCTGCAAGCTGATGCATATATCATACGACGGATTCATCCGCACAACGGATCCCCGGCACGAGGAAGTGGTACAGAAGATCTTCAAGAAGCTGTACGACCAGGGGGATATCTACAAGAGCGAGTATGAGGGCATGTACTGTACTCCCTGCGAGAGCTTCTGGACGCCCTCCCAGTTGGTGGACGGCAAGTGTCCGGACTGTGGCAGAGAGGTGCAGCCCGCCAAGGAGGAGGCATACTTCCTGCGGCTGTCCAAGTATCAGCAGTGGCTGGAGGAGTACATTGAAACCCATCCGGACTTCATCGTCCCCGAGGGCAAGAAGAAGGAAATGATGAACAACTTCATCAAGCCCGGCCTGCAGGATCTGTGCGTATCCCGCACCACCTTCCAGTGGGGCATCCCGGTGACCTTCGATCCCAAGCATGTGATCTATGTGTGGGTCGACGCCCTGTCCAACTATATCACCGCCATGGGCTACGATCCGGACGGCTCCAGCGACCAGTTCAAAAAGTACTGGCCCTGTGACTGCCATGTGATCGGCAAGGACATTATGCGGTTCCATTCCATTTACTGGCCCGTTATGCTCCATGCGCTGGGTCTGGAGCTGCCCCGGCAGCTGTTTGGTCATAACTGGATCCTGTTCGGAGAGGACAAAATGAGCAAGTCCAGGGGCAACGTGATCTACGCCAGCGATGTGGTGGACGCATTCGGGGTGGATGCTGCCAGATACTACCTGCTCAGCGAGATGCCCTACGGCTCCGACGGCTCCATTACCTACGAATCCCTCATCGAGCGGTTCAATACGGATCTGGCAAACACCCTGGGGAATCTGGTGAACCGGACCATCGCCATGGCGCAGAAGTACTTCGGCGGCGTGATCCAGCCGGCGGATGCCGCCGAGCCGGTGGATGCAGATCTCCGGGCAACGGCACTGAAAACCGTGGAGGAAGTAGACCGGCTCATGAACCAGTACCGGATGGCGGATACCCTGGACGCTGTCATCTCCCTGGCAAGACGGAGCAACAAGTACATTGACGAGACCATGCCCTGGGTGCTGGCAAAGGACGAGGCACAGAAGCCCCGGCTGGGTGCGGTGCTGTATAATCTGCTGGAAAGCATCCGCTTCCTGGCGGTTCTGCTCCAGCCCTTTATGCCGGAAACCGCAGAGAAGATCTTTGCCCAGCTGAACACGGACTGCAAGGACTATGCAAGCCTGTCGGCGTTCGGCGGTCTGCATGCAGGGGACAAGGTGGGCGAGCCGGTGCCCCTGTTCGGCAGAATCGATGCGGAGCAGATGATCCAGCAGTTGAAGGCAAAGCAGGAGGCTGCCGCCGCACCGGCACAGGAGCCGGCGCAGGAAGCCATTCAGCTTGCACCGGAGATCTCCATCGAGGACTTTGCCAAGGTGGAGCTGCGGGTGGCAAAGGTGCTTTCCGCAGAGAAGGTGAAAAAATCCTCCAAGCTGCTGTGCATCCAACTGGATGACGGCATGGGAGGCAGGCAGGTAGTGTCCGGCATTGCCAAGTGGTACAAGCCGGAGGAGCTGGTGGGCAAAAAAGTCATCGTGGTTGCCAACCTGAAGCCTGTGAAGCTGTGCGGCGTAGAGAGCAACGGCATGATCTGTGCGGCAGACCTGCCGGACGGCAGCGTCAGGGTGCTGTTTGCGGATGATTCCATGGCCTGCGGCGCCAAGATCCGATGAAAGGAAGAATTGTATGAAAACACTCTTTTGCAGAAAGCTGCGGCGGGGACTGGCAGCGGCGGTATGCTGCGCTGTGAGCCTTTGCGCAGCGGTTACTCCGGTGCAGGCACAGACCATGCAGCCGGCGGCAGAAACGGCAGCAAAGGAAGTGACATACCGGCTGATCCCGGAGGAGAACCGGATCAGCTCTGCGCAGATCCGTTCCGGGTCTGTGGACGTGAAGATCCGCATGTACATTGAAAATGACCCGGGCACCTCTGCCATTGCCCTCCAGTTCGGCATGCCGGAGGGAGTTGCTCTGAAGGAGGGGGGCTTTGCATCCCCCTATTGCTACGGGGACGGCACAGCGGATTCCGCCAGGTTCCACTCTTTCAACGTGGAAAAGCGCCGGGTCACCTGGATGTCCGGCACCATGATCAGCTTTCTGGTGCCCACCAATTCCGAGATCTATGATCTGAGCCTGCCCTTTGTGGAGTTTACCGTGACGCTGCCCCAGGGGGCGGCAGAGGGGGTCTATGAGGTGTACTTTGACCCTACTCCGGAGCAGGACGGGACAGCTACCGTGTCCCTGCTGTACAGCTCCCGTACCATCAATGACCAGGGGGATACGGAGCGGCTGAAGGTGCATTACAACAGTGCCCTGATCGGCGTGGGGGATTCCCTGCTGCGTGGGGACGTGGATCTGGACGGGGATGTAGATGTGGCAGATGCGGTTGCGGTGCTCCAGGCAAGCGCAGAGCAGATGGTCACCGGGGAAAATCCCCTGAGTAAGGATGCCCGGTTCGGGGCGGACGTCAACGACGACAGCCGGGTGGATGTCAGCGATGCGGTGCTGATCTTACAGTATTCCAGCATGAAGATCGCCAATCCGGATGCGGACTGGGATGACCTGCTCGGTTGACAAGCTCCCGAAAATAGGGTATACTGAACAGGTGAGCAGGCTATGCGATAGCGGGGGAGGCAACTCCCGTGAGGAAAGTCCGGGCATCACAGAGCAGGGTAGCTGCTAACGGCAGCCGGGGGCGACCCTAGGGCTAGTGCAACAGAGAGATACTGCCGCAGCAATGCGGTGATGGTGGAAAGGCGGGGTAAGAGCCCACCAGAGTGCGTGAGAGCGTACTGCTATGTAAACCCTACCCGATGCAACGTCTATTGGTACCGTCTTTCAACATCTGCTCGGTGGAAAGGCGTGTAATGGCGGCTTGAGCGTTCCGGCGACGGATCGCCTAGATAAATTATCGCACACGACAGAACTCGGCTTATCGGCCTGGTCATGGCATGGGCGTTCCCTTCGGGGGGCGCCTTTTTGCATGCCCGGTAAATTATGAACATTTTAAGAGCAAAAAATGACCGGGCGAAAAATTTCTCCGCAATAAACGACTTGAAAACTTTGTGCAGATGCAATAAAATAAAGACAACGACGGAAAAACTGTTGGGCACATCATCAGCGGATCCGTTTGGCGCAGACAAAGAGAGGGACTGCGCAAAAAATATCATACGAAAGCGGGGAATTTGTCAACATGAGAAAACACACCATCAGCAGATTTTTTCACGGTCTGCTGGCGGCGGCGGTGTGCCTGACCTTTACGCCGCTGCCTACCGCTTCCGCAGCCACGGTCATTACCGAAAACAAGACCGGTACCGAGGACGGCTATGCCTATGAGCTGTGGAAGGACAACGGCAACACCAGCATGACCCTGACCGGAGGGGGCACCTTCAGCTGCGAGTGGAGCAACATCAACAACTGTCTGTTCCGCAAGGGCAAGAAGTATGACTGCACCCAGACCTACGAGGAACTGGGCAATATCACCATCGAATACGGTGTGGATTATCAGCCCAACGGAAACTCCTACATGTGCGTGTACGGCTGGACCCGGAATCCCCTGGTCGAATACTACATCGTTGAAACCTGGGGCAGCTGGAGACCGCCGGGGGCAACCTCCGCACTGGGTACGGTGTACGCAGACGGGGGCACCTATGACATTTACAAGACGGTCAGAGAGAATCAGCCCTCCATTGACGGAAATACCACCTTTGATCAGTACTGGAGCGTGCGGCAGTCCAAGCCCTCTGCAAACGGTACCAAGATCGAGGGCACGATCTCCGTTTCCCAGCATTTCAAGGCGTGGGAGCAGGTGGGCTTGAAGATGGGTAAAATGTATGAAGTGGCTCTGAATATTGAGGGGTATCAGAGCAGCGGCAAGGCTACGGTATATAAAAATAATCTGTCCGTAGGCGGCGAGATTCCCGACCCGGTCGAGCCGGATCCTGTAGAGCCGGACGAGAACGGCTATTACTTCCACAGTACCTTTGAGAAGAATACCGACAACTGGTCCTCCAGAGGGGATTCCACCGTTACGGATTCCTCCTCTGCAGCGGCAGCCGGCAGCAAGTCCCTGGCAGTCACCGGCAGAACCGATACCTGGAACGGTGCGGGCTATACCCTGGACACTGCCACCTTCCAGCCCGGCAGCGCCTACAGCTTCAGCGTGCTTGCCATGCAGGACGCAGTAGCTTCCGACGACTTCAAGCTGTCCCTCCAGTATGATCTGGATGGGGAGACCAACTACGACACCATTGCAACCGCAACCGGCGCCAAGGGCGAGTGGGTACAACTGGCAAACACCGCTTACACCATTCCTGCCGGGGCAACCGGATTGCTGCTGTATGTGGAAACCGCAGACAGCACCAACAGCTTCTACATGGACGAGGCCATCGGTGCAGTGAAGGGCACAAAGATCGATGCAGGTCTGCCGGATCAGCCGGATCAGCCGGATACTCCCACCATGGGTGACGTGGACGGCAGCGGCACGGTGGATGCAAAGGATGTGAAGGCACTGCAGAATTATCTGACCCGGAAGGCCAGCACCCTTGCCAATGCAGAGGCAGCGGATCTGGACGGCAACGGGGTCATCAACGCCATGGATCTGGCGCTGCTCAAGCGGAGCCTGCTGGGCAATCAGGGCGGCACAACGCCTGTGACGCCTTCTGAGTCCGGCTACTTCAAAAGTACGTTTGAAACAGGGAAGGACGGATGGGTTTCCAGAGGGGACACCACCCTGTCCACCGATTCCGAATCCTATTATTCCGGCAGCAAGTCCCTGCGCATCAGCGGCAGAACAGATACCTGGCAGGGAGCGGCTTATACACTGGATACCAAGACATTTCTTCCGGGCAGCAGCTACAGCTTCAGTGCCGCTGTTATGCAGGCAAGCGGTTCTTCTGAGGAGCTGCGGCTGACGCTGCAATACACGGACGCTGACGGCGAAACCGCATATGACACAGTGGCTTCTGCTACCGCAGCCAGCAAGACCTGGACCAAGCTGGAGAACAAATCCTACAAGATCCCGGCAGGGGCGTCCGATCTGCTGCTGTATGTAGAATCCGTAGACAGCACCACGGATCTGTACCTGGATGAGGCAGTGGCTGCTGCCTCCGGTACTGCGTCCTCCGTGGTAACCGGCGGCGGCAAGGTGGGAAATATCACAACACCTACCCCGGCGGCAGGCACTGTAGATATTTCCTGGATCGACAAATCCAAGCCCATGGTTGCCATTGCCTTTGACGACGGCGCAGTGGGCACTGCTTCCACCGATTATTCCATCCGGATTCAGGACGCCATTGCAAACAGCGGCTTCCACGCCACCTTCTTCTACGTTGGCAACTGGATCAACGGCAGCAACCAGGGCGAGATCAAGCGTGCCTATGAGCTGGGCATGGAGATCGCAAACCACTTCACCTCCCACACGGATCTGACCAAGCTGTCCGCAGCGGAGATCCGCAAGGAGTACGATACCACCTCCGACAAGATCAAGGCCATCACCGGGCAGGGCACCTCTCCGGTTATGCGTCCGCCGTATCTGAGCGTGAACGATACCGTAAAGTCCGCACTGAGCGATGTGGCACTGGTTAATTGCAGCATCGACACCGGGGACTGGAACGGGGCAACCAGCGACCAGATCATCAGCAAGATCAAGACAGCCATGAGCAACGGCACGCTGGACAACGCCATCGTGCTGTGCCATGAGACCTATGATTCCACTGCCACCGCAATGGAATATCTGGCGCCCTATCTGAAATCCCAGGGCTGGCAGATCGTAACGGTTTCCGAGCTGTTTGCGGCAAACGGCAAGGAGCTGAAGGGCGGTACCCTGTACAACGCCTGCAACTAATCCGACATCTACTACAATCTGATATATCCCCCTGTGGCGGCTGCGTTTGCGGTCGCCATTTCCCTTTTACGGGAAACCCCATTGTGCAGTATTTACAAAAAGCATTTCATATGGTATACTGAATTATGCAAAGGAGTGAGGGGCATATGATCAAGCATCTGTCCGGCGACTATGAAACCGTGGAATATGAAGAAAAACGGTGTATCATGCTCTACCACAATACCCAGTATGAAGAATATCCGGTACACTGGCACCAGGAGATCGAGATCATCATGCCGCTGCGCAAGTGCTACCGGCTGGAGATCGGGGATCGGGAATATGTGATCCGGGAAAACGAGGTGTTCCTCATCCCCCCCGGGGAGCTGCACCATCTGTTTGCCTGTGAGGGGGAGCGGCTGATCCTCCAGTGTGACAACAGCCTGCTGGGGGCGCAGCCCGTGTTCGACTCCATTATGCGGGGGCTAAAGGCACCAGTGCTGATCGATGAAAGCTACGGCAGCGAGCTGCAGGCTGTTGCCAAAAAAACCATGCTGGAAATTTTTTCTCTATACTTCTCCGGCTCGGAGCTGGCGGAGGTGCGGATCTACAGCCTGCTGGTGCGGCTGCTGATTGCTTTGCGAACCCGGCAGCTGACCGAAAAAACGGCGCAGCTGGACTGCAGCAGCGACAAGGTGGAGGAATACAACGAAAAGTTCAGTCTGGTGCTGAAATACATCGACAGCAACTACATGAACAACATTTCCCTGGACACCCTTGCCGGTATCGCCGGCTACAGCAAGTATCACTTCTCCCGGATTTTCAAGCAGTACAACACCATATCTTATTTGCAGTACATCAACGAGCGCCGGATCCGGGCGGCGGAGCTGATGCTCCAGGATCCGGCACTGCCGGTGACGGAGGTTGCCATGCAGGTAGGGTTCAAAAGCCTGACCACCTTCAACCGGTGCTTCAAGGAGATCAAGCACTGCACCCCCACGGACTTTAAAAAGCTGTGTCAGAAACGATGAACATTTCCTTGCATTTTCCACACATGATTCAACCTTCCTTTGTGCAATCTGTAGAATTGATGTCCTTTGGTGGACAGCTGTTCTGTGGGTGAATACATTTTTCACGACAACTGCAAAAAAATTCTTGCTATTTGCCTAGTAAAGTAGTATAATAGAAACTATCAGAGCAGGGATGCGCTGAAAAATATTTAGGAGGTTTTAAACAATGGCGTTTAAAAGTTCATATGTGCAGGGTGTCTATGACAAGGTCTGCGAAAGAAACAAGGGAGAAAGCGAATTTCTTCAGGCAGTAAGAGAAGTCCTCGAGAGCCTTGAGCCCGTTCTCGAAAAGAGACCCGACCTGGTTGAGGCTGGCATCCTTGAGAGAATCGTGGAGCCGGAGCGTCAGATCATGTTCCGTGTATCCTGGGTTGACGACAACGGCAAGGTTCAGGTCAACAGAGGTTATCGTATACAGTTCAACTCCGCAATCGGTCCGTACAAGGGCGGTCTGAGACTGCACCCCTCCGTTAACGCATCCGTAATCAAGTTCCTGGGCTTTGAGCAGATCTTCAAGAACAGCCTGACCACACTGCCCATGGGCGGCGGCAAGGGCGGTTCCGACTTCGACCCCAAGGGCAAGTCCGACGGGGAAGTTATGCGTTTCTGCCAGGCTTTCATGACCGAGCTGGCAAAGCACATTGGTGCTGACACCGACGTTCCTGCCGGCGATATCGGCACCGGCGCAAGAGAGATCGGCTTCATGTTCGGTCAGTACAAGAGACTGCGCAACGAGTTCACCGGCGTGCTCACCGGCAAGGGTCTGTCCTACGGCGGCTCCCTGGCAAGAACTGAGGCTACCGGCTACGGTCTGTGCTACTTCACCGAGGAAATGCTGGGCTGCATGAAGAACGACAGCTTCAAGGGCAAGACCGTTGTTGTTTCCGGTTCCGGCAACGTAGCAATCTACGCAACCCAGAAGGCAACCGAGTTCGGCGCAAAGGTCGTTGCAATGTCCGACTCCAACGGCTACATCTACGATCCAAACGGCATCAACCTGGATGTTGTAAAGCAGATCAAGGAAGTTGAGCGGGGCAGAATCAAGGAATACTGCAACCGTGTACAGGGCGCTACCTACACCGAAGGCTGCAAGGGCATCTGGGGCATCAAGTGTGACATCGCGCTGCCCTGCGCTACCCAGAATGAGCTGGACGGCGAGGCTGCTGACAAGCTGATCGCAAACGGCGTCATGGCAGTTGCAGAGGGCGCAAACATGCCCAGCACACCGGAAGCCATCGAAAAGTTCCTGGCAAAGGGCATCCTCTTTGGACCTGCAAAGGCTGCAAACGCAGGCGGCGTAGCAACCTCCGGTCTGGAAATGGCGCAGAACTCCGCTCGTTACAGCTGGACCTTTGAGGAAGTTGACGCAAAGCTCCACAGCATCATGAAGACCATCTTCCACAACAGCTTCAACGCTGCAAAGGAATACGGCATGGAAGGCAACCTGGTTGCAGGTGCAAACATTGCCGGCTTCCTGAAGGTTGCAGACGCTATGAAGTGGCAGGGTGTTGCATACTAATCCGGATGATCCGAAACAAAAGCGGAATGCTTCGTGCATTCCGCTTTTTTGCGTTTACAGGATCAATAATTTCTTTGGCGTGTGGGTCAGATCCTCCGCCCCGTCCGGTTGGATCAGCAGCAGATCCTCGATCCGCACCCCGAATTCTCCCGGCAGGTAGATCCCCGGCTCTACGGTGATGACCATGCCCGGCTCCAGGTGCTGCTTGGCTCTGGGACTCAATGCCGGAGACTCGTGGATCTCCAGTCCCACGCAGTGCCCCAGGGCGTGACCGAAGCAGTCCCCGAAGCCTGCGTCCCGGATCACCTGGTGGGCGGCCAGGTGGGGCTGATCGCAGGATACCCCTGCCCGGAGCATGCGGATCCCGGTTTCCTGGGCGGCAAGCACGGTGCTGTACACGGTGCGCATCCGCTCCGTGGCACTGCCCAGGGCAAAGGTACGGGTCATGTCCGAGTGATAGCCGTTGACCACGGCGCCGAAATCCACCAGGATGAACTCCCCGGCGGCAACCGGCTTTGTATCCGGCATTCCGTGGGGCATACTGGTCTTGGCGCCGGAGATCAGGATGGTATCAAAGGAGGGACGCTCCGACCCACGCTTTGCCATTTCATACTCCAGTAGGGCGGCAAGCTCCTTCTCCTGCATGCCGGGCTTGATCTGCCCCAGCAGGGCGTCAAATGCCTCCTCCGCAATGCGCTGCGCCTGCCGCAGGCAAGCGATCTCGTCCTGATCCTTAATCTGCCGCAGCCGGGTCAGCCCCTCTCCCAAAGGCTCCAGGGTGCAGTCCGGCAGGGCGGCGGTGAGCCGCTGATGGGTCTGGACGGACATGCACTGGGCAAGGAACGCCAGCCGGGTGATCTGTTCCCCCTCCAGCAGCGCCCGGAGCGCCGGGGCGGAGGGACCTCCCTGGGGGGGCACGGAAACCGCAAAGCCCAGGGGCGTGAGCCGTGCCCGGGCAGCTTCGATATACCGGGAATCCGTCAGCACAAAGCCCTTGCCGGCGGCGGTGATGAGCACCATGCCCTCCAGACCCCCGAATCCGGTGGCGTACTGGATGCTTTCCGGGGCATCGTTGGTCAGCAGCAGCGCCTGTACCTGCTGTGCCCGGAGCATGGCGGCAATGTTCGGTAACTGATTCATATGATCCATCCTCTTTTCTGTGGGGTTGCCTTTAGTATACCCGCATCCATCCGGAATGTCAAGGCGGGTTTTCGGGTACTTTCCCGGATTTTATCACCAAATGCCCACAAAGAAGGGGTACACTGAATACAACACAAACAGAGAGAACAGCCTTTCGGGGGGATATGCATCAAGGTGATGCCGAAAGGATGAGTTGTATGAAACATAAAGCTTATTTTGCATTTCTGACTGCCCTGATCCTGTGCGCCGGGCTTGTGTCCGGATGCAGCAAGGCGGATTCCGGGGACAGCAGTACCCGGACCGCTGCCGGATCCTCCGCTGGGGATTCCACGGATCCAGTACAGGCGGAGCAGCCGGGGGCTTTGCAGGCGACATCCCTGCTGCCCCTGACCCTGGATCCGGAGGATCTGGATGATAGCTGGGAGGATTCCGCCGTACAGGTCACCCTGTCCGGAGATACGGTACAGGCATCCGGCGAAGGCGTGACCATCGAGGGCAACACTGTCACCATCACCCAGGCAGGCACCTATGTGGTCAGCGGCACCCTGGATGGGGTGCTGCGGGTGGATGCTCCCAAGGATACGGTGCATCTGGTGCTGAATGGTGTGACCCTGTCCAATGATGCCACCGCTCCGGTGCAGGTGATGGACGCCAAAAAGGTGGTGCTGACCCTGGCAGAGGGCAGCAGCAATCAGATTACGGACGGCAAGACCTATACCAGCTTTACGGATGAAGAAAACACCGAGCCAAATGCCGCCTTGTTTGCCAAATCCGATCTGACCATCAACGGGAAGGGCAGCTTGCAGGTTACCGGGCAGTATGCCAACGGGATCCAGAGCAAGGATACCCTGTGCATTGTGAGCGGCAGCATCCGGGTGATGGCGGCAAATCACGGGCTCAAGGGCAAGGATGCGGTGCTCATCGCCGGAGGTACCCTGACGGTGGATGCCCGGGGAGACGGGATCCGGGCAAGCAATGACACGGACAGCCGGAAGGGCAATGTGGTGATCTCTGACGGACAGATCACCGTGGATGCCGGGCAGGACGGGATCCAGGCGGAAACCTGTCTGGCAGTCACCGGAGGGGATCTGACCATCACCGCCGGAGGGGGCAGTGCCAATGCAGAGCCTCACCAGGAAAGCATGCCGGGCTTCGGACAGCAGACCCAGACGGATACCGGTACGGAAACCGTCAGCACCAAGGGCATGAAGGCAGGCACGGAGCTGTACATCGCCGGCGGAACCATTTCCATCGATGCGCAGGATGACGGGCTGCACAGCAACGGCTCCATGACCCTTGCGGGAGGAGAGATCACCATTCGCACCGGGGGTGACGGTGTCCATGCGGACAGCAGCCTTACCGTGCAGAACGGGGACATCCGCATCGAGGAAAGCTATGAAGGCCTGGAGGCGGTGGAGCTGTACATCCAGGGCGGCACAGTGCATATCACTGCCAGCGATGACGGTCTGAATGCCGCAGGCAGCCTGTCGGCGGATACCTCCGCACAGGGGGAGACCACCGGCTATGTGCAGACCGCATTCGGCGGCTTCGGCGGCATGGGTATGGTGGATCAGGACGCCAAGCTGGAGATCAGCGGCGGCTATGTGTACATCAACGCCGGCGGCGATGGCATTGACTCCAACAACGGGGTCATCATCAGCGGCGGCACGGTGCTGGTGTGCGGCCCGACGGATTCCGCCAACGGTGCCCTGGACAGCGAAACCGGTATTGTGGTGAATGGAGGCTTCCTGCTGGCAGTGGGCAGCAGCGGCATGGCGGAGATCCCGGAGGATACCTCCGGTCAGTATGCGGCAGCCATCGGCACGGGCACCCGGCAGGCAGGCACTCTGCTGACCATTACGGACTCGGATGGGCAGGTGCTGTGCGCCTTTGCTCCGGAAAAGCAGTACCAGCATGTGGTATTCAGTGCTCCTGCCCTGCAGGAGGGAGAAACCTATACGGTGACCCTGGGGGGCAGCTGCTCCGGCACGGAAACCGATGGCTTGTATACGGGAGGGGACTGCACCGGCGGCACGGAGCTGACCAGCTTTACTGTATCTGACAGGATCACCACCGCAGGCAGCAATGCGGGCGGCATGAATCCCCGGGGAGGCGGTTTCCCCGGCGGACAGGATGGCATGATGCCTCCGGATAGACAGGAACAGGGCACCCGTCCCTCCTTTGACGGGCAGGAGCCGCCGGAGGATATGACACCTCCGGATGGGTTTGATCCCACACAGGAGGGAAAAACACCCCCCGGCGGCTTCGGGGGATTTGATCCCAAAGCAAATACGGGAAATGCATAAACCAGGGCGGAATCGGCTTGCTGTCGGTTCCGCTTTGACTTTGTTCCGGCGGCATGCTATAGTGGGGATACAAGGAGGGATGGTATGGATCAGGAGGCATTTGCCAGTGCCTGCGCCTGGGCGGCGGCACGGCTTGGACAGGGGGGCATCGGCACCCTGGGGGAAAAGTCCCTGCATGCGGCACTGAAGTATTATTTTGAACCCTGCCCGGAAAACCATGAGCAGCCCCTTGGGGGCTTTGTGGCGGATGCGGTGGGGGAGCACGGGGTCATCGAGATCCAGTCCCGGAGCCTGTTCAAGCTGATCCCCAAGCTGGACGCATTTCTGGAGGCATGCCCGGTGACGGTGGTGCATCCCCTCATCGGGAAAAAGTGGGTGGCATGGTACACGCCGGAGGGCGTACCCGTATCCCGCACCCGTGCCCCGGGGAAGCTCCGGCTGACCGATGCGGTGCCGGAGCTGTACGCCTTGAAGTATATGCTAGACAATCCCCGGTTTCACTTTTGCATCTGCGTGGTGGAGGCGGAGGAGCAGCGGCTGCTGGACGGAGTGGGAAAGGATCGGAAACGCCGCAGCACCCGGTTGGACCGGATTCCTCTTGCCCTGATGCAGGAGGTGCATTTTGACTGCCCGGCGGATTACATGCAGCTTTTTCCGGCGGATGTGCCGGAGGTGTTCGGCAGCCGGGAGATTGCACAGGCGGGACATATGCGCCGGGACACTGCCCGGATGCTGTTGAATCTGCTGTGCTATCTGGAGCTGATCCAGCCGGCGGAACAGCGGGGGAATGCCAAGTATTACCGCAGAGGGGCGGGATGAGGGGGTGCGCCCCCCCTTTTCTTTTTTGGGTCTCTTTATGCTCTGCCGTTCTGCTTTTTGGATGACCATTTTCTATTCTGCGTTCTATGATACTCTGCGTGCTGTTTT
>NC_021039.1:2452438-2454713 GCF_000210095.1 Ruminococcus champanellensis 18P13 = JCM 17042 | reverse complement strand
TAGGCAGAGTATGATAATACCTCCTGGGTTGTCTCCCCAAGACTGCGGTAAGCCTCTATTGCGTAAGCCCAGCACGCAGACTATCAGAAAACGCAAAAAAGAAAACGGTCACCAACAGCAAAACAGCAGGGCGTGCGCCCGGCACGCAGACCATAAGGAACCGCCCAAAATATAAAAAAGAAAATCCCCGTATCCTCTTTTCTTTCTGCCCATAATATGCTATAATTATAAAGATATACTACAAGCAGCAGTGCTGCGGATGGAGGTTATTATGGACAACGTGATTATTCTCGCAGGGGGACAGGGCAAGCGTATGAAGGCGGATATGCCCAAGCCCATGTTTACCGTGCTGGAGGAGCCCATGCTGGAGTGGGTCATCAAAGCATGCGAAGGGGCAGGATTGTCCCGGATCTGCGTGGTGAAGGGCTTTGAGGCGGCACAGATCGATGCCTACCTGAACGGCAGATACGAAACCGTATTGCAGGAGGAACGGCTGGGTACCGGTCATGCGGTGATGCAGGCGATCCCCTTTATGCAGCAGGAACAGACGGGCAACACCCTGGTGCTGTGCGGGGATGCCCCCTTCATTGACAGCGATACCATCCGCAACGCCCTGGAGCAGCATGTGCAGGAGGGGAATGCGGTGACGGTCATCACCGCCCTGGCGGAGAACCCCAAGGGCTACGGCAGGATCCTCCGTGGGGACAACGGCATTACCTGCATCGTGGAGGAAAAGGACGCCACCGAGGAGCAGCGCCGGATCCGGGAGATCAACTCCGGCGCCTACTGGTTCCGGACGGCGGATCTCATCACGCTGCTGGGGGGACTGACCCAGAATAATGCCCAGGGGGAATACTATCTGACGGATACCATTTACCTGGCGCTCCACAGCGGCAAGCGTGCCGGTGCCTATCTGTCGGAGAATCCGGATGTGGTGCTGGGCGCCAATGACCGGAAGGGTCTGCTGATGCTCAATACGGTGGCACGGCTGGCGCAGATCGAAAAGCATCTGGAAAACGGGGTGGCATTCACCTGTACCGACGGCATCACCATTACCCGGGACGTGGAGATCGGGGCAGGCACGGAGATCCTGCCGGGCACCATTATCCGGGGAAAGACGAAGATCGGTGCCAACTGCATCATCGGCCCCAACTGCCTGATCGAGAACTGCGAGATCAAGGACGGGGTGCGGCTCAATTATGTGCAGGCGTATCAGTCCGTCATTGAGGCAGGGGTGAAGATCGGCCCCTTTGTACACATCCGTCCCAACAGCCACATTATGAGCGGCGTAAAGATCGGGGACTTTGTAGAGATCAAGAATTCCACCATCGGGGAGAATACTGCCGTGGCGCATCTGACCTATGTGGGAGACAGCGACGTGGGCAAGAAGGTGAACTTCGGCTGCGGTACGGTGACGGTCAACTATGACGGCATCGTCAAGAGCCGCTGCGAGATCGGGGACAATTGCTTCATCGGCTGCAACACCAACCTGATCGCACCGGTGAAGCTGGGGAAGGCAGTGTATACCGCTGCCGGCACCACCGTCACCCGGGATGTGCCGGATTACTCCCTTGCCATCGACCGGGGCGTGATGCAGGTGAAGGAGGGCTACACCCTGCGGAAGCTGAAGGGAAAGCTGTAATAGGAGGACGTTATGAGCATTTTTGACCTGTTCAAGCAGGTGGAATCCGCCGCCCCTGCCGGGCCTCCGGAGTATCTGATCGTGGGGCTGGGGAATCCGGGGCTGGAGTATGCCCAGACCCGGCACAACGCCGGGTTCATGACCCTGGATCTGCTGGCGGAGCGGGAGCATACGGAGATCAAGCGGATGAAATTCAAGTCCCTGTGCGGAGATGCGGTGATCGCCGGGAAGCGCTGCCTGCTGATGAAGCCCACCACCTATATGAACAACAGCGGTCAGGCGGTGGCGGAGGCCATGCAGTTTTACAAGCTGCCCATCGATCATATCATAGTCGTATACGATGACATTTCCCTGGAGCCCTCCCGGCTGCGGATCCGCCGGAAGGGTAGCGACGGGGGACACAACGGCATCAAGAGCATCATCTATCTCACCGGCGAGGATACCTTTCCCCGGATCAAGCTGGGGGTGGGGAAGAAGCCCCGGCCGGATTACAATCTGGCGGACTGGGTGCTGTCCCGGTTCACCAAGGAGGAGCTGGAGCAGATGCACATTGCAGCAGAGCATGCCTGTGAGAGCATTGCTCTGATGGTAAACGGCAAGATCGATGAAGCCATGAACCGGTACAATGCCTGA
>NC_021039.1:2416195-2451996 GCF_000210095.1 Ruminococcus champanellensis 18P13 = JCM 17042 | reverse complement strand
TGATTAAAGGAGACCCCATGCAATTTTTCAAGGATACTATATTGGAACTGTCTGCGGTGCAGGAACTGCAAAAGTACTTGAACCGGGGCGTTTCCCCCATATCTTTTTCCGGCGTATCCCACATCCACAAGGCGCAGCTGCTTGCCGCCCTGGCGTGTGATACGCCCGGTCTTGTTGTAACGGAGGATGACGCCTCCGCCCGGCGGCTGTGCGACGACATCAATCTGATGCTGGGGGAGAACCGGGCTTTGCCCTTTCCCTCCAAGGAAATGGCGCTGACCCCGGTGGAGGGGCTGTCCAGAAGCTACGAGCATATGCGGCTGGCGGCGCTTTCTGCGGTGCAGACGGGACAATGCGCCCTGCTGATCGCATCCGGCGAGGCACTGCTGCAGCCCACCCTGCCGCCGGAGCTGCTGGAGCAGTGTACCATCACCCTCCACGCCGGGGAGGACTACGACATCGGCACCCTGGCAAAGCAGCTGACCGGCTGTGGCTATGTCCGGTGTGAAAAGGTGGAGGGCCCCTCCCAGTTTTCCGTCCGGGGCGCTTTGCTGGATGTATTCCCGGTGCAGGCTGCCATGCCCCTGCGGCTGGAGTTCTGGGGGGATACCCTGGACAGCATCGCTCCCTTTGAGGTGGCATCCCAGCGCCGGGTGGATCAGCAGGAACAGGTCACCATTCCGCCTGCCCAGGAGACCCTGGTGCCCCAGCCGGAGCTGTTGGCGGAGAAGATCGAAGCCCTGGCGAAGTCCCTCCGGGGCAAGCGTGCGCCGGAGCTGCGGATATGGCTGAACCGGGACGCAGAGCGGCTCCGGGGGGGCGAAATGCTGACGGACATCGACAAGTACCTGCCCCTGCTGTATCCCGGAACCGTGACCCTGTTGGATTACATTCCCGGCACGGTGTGGCTCAGCGAGCATATGGCGGTGCAGGAGCGGATGCGTGGTGCGCAGACCCAGTATATGGAGGATCATCGGATGCTGCTGGAAGCCGGCACCCTGTGCAAGGGACTGGAGGGGTACCTGACGGAGGTGCCCCGGATGCAGGAGATGCTGACGGAGCGGGTCTGCGTGTATCTGGATACCTTTTTGCAGGGGGGCGACCGGATCCCCTACCGGGAGCTGCTGAACATCGAAGCCATGCAGACCGCTCCCTGGGGCGGCGAGATCCGGCAGCTGACGGAGGATCTTTCCCTGTACTGCAAGCAGGGCTACCGGACTATGCTGGTGGCAGGCTCGGAAAAGACCATCGGCATTCTGTGCAATGACCTGCGGGACAGCGGCATTCCCTGCGACATCGCCGCCCCGGACAGCGTGTGTCAGCCGGGACGGGTGCTGCTGATGATCGGCAGCCTTACCGGTGGCTTTGCCTATCCGGAGAATAAAACCGCTCTCATTACCCAGGCAAAGACCATGCATGCCCGGAAAAAGGCGAAAAAGCACAAAAAGGGCGAGGAGATCCGTGCCCTGTCGGATATTACCGCCGGGGATCTGGTGGTGCATGCGCTCCACGGCATCGGGCGCTTTGTGGGGATCCGGAAGCTGGAGCTGGAGGGGGTCACCAAGGACTATATTACCATCCAGTATGCGGGCAAGGACGTGCTGTATGTGCCCGTCACCCAGTTGGATATGGTGTCCCGGTACATCGGCACCCGGGACGATGACCATGTAAAGCTCCACAAGCTGTCCTCCGTAGAGTGGCAGAAGACCCGGAACAATGTGAAGCGTGCCGCCAAGGATATGGCGGATGAGCTGATCGCCCTGTATGCCAAGCGGGAAAAGGCGGAGGGCTTTGCCTTCCTGCCGGATGACGAGATCCAGGCGGAATTTGAGGAACGGTTCCCCTATGTGGAAACCGACGATCAGCTGCAATGCATTGCGGACATCAAGGCGGATATGCAGAAGCCCCATCCCATGGATCGGCTCCTGTGCGGCGACGTGGGCTTCGGCAAGACGGAGGTTGCCATGCGGGCGGCGCTCAAATGCGTCCTGTCCGGCAAGCAATGCGCCATCCTGGTGCCCACCACCGTGCTTGCCCGGCAGCATTACCAGACTGCCCTGCGCCGGTTCGAGCAGATGCCCGTGAATGTGGAGCTGCTGTCCCGGGCAAGAAATCCCAAGCAGCAGGCGGAGATCCTGCGGAAGCTGTCCACCGGCAGGATCGATATCCTCATCGGCACCCATCGGCTCATCCAGAAGGACGTGATCTTCAAGGATCTGGGCCTTGCCATCATTGACGAGGAGCAGCGGTTCGGGGTTGCCCACAAGGAAAAGTTCAAGGAGAGCTTTGCGGGGGTGGATGTGCTGACCCTGTCCGCAACCCCCATTCCCAGAACCCTGAATATGGCAATGAGCGGCATCCGGGATATGTCCGTCATTGAGGAGCCGCCCCAGGATCGCTACCCGGTGCAAAGCTATGTGGTGGAATACTCGGATGGGGTGGTGGCGCAGGCATTGTCCCGGGAGCTGAAGCGGGGCGGGCAGGCGTACTATCTGCACAACCGGGTGGAAACCATTGCCGCATGCGCTGACCGGCTCCAGAGATTGCTGCCGGATGCCCGGATCGCCTACGCCCACGGGCAGATGACCGAAGAAGCCATGAGCGATATCTGGCGGCAGCTGGTGGATCACGAGATCGACATCCTGGTGTGTACCACCATCATTGAGACCGGTGTGGACGTGCCCAACGTAAACACGCTTATTATAGAGGATGCGGATCGACTGGGACTGTCCCAGTTGTATCAGCTACGGGGCAGAGTGGGACGCTCCAACCGGCGTGCCTATGCCTACTTCACCTTCCGCCGGGAAAAAGTGCTGACGGAGGTTGCCACCAAGCGGCTCAATGCCATGCGGGAATTCACCCAGTTCGGCAGCGGTTTCCGCATTGCTTTACGGGATCTGGAGATCCGGGGCGCCGGCAGCATTCTCAGCGGCAAGCAGCACGGCAATATGGAGGCAGTGGGGTATGATATGTATATCCGGCTGCTGAATGAAGCCATTGCAGAGGCAAAGGGTGAGCCCATCAAGAAGGCGGCGGAGTGTACGGTGGATATCCAGATCGACGCCCATATCCCGGAGACGTATATTGAAAGCCTGACCCAGCGGCTGGAGATCTACCGGCGGATCGCCGCCGTGTCCACCAAACTGGAGAAGGAGGATATGCTGGACGAGCTGATCGACCGGTACGGAGATCCTCCGGATTCTATTGTGGGACTGGTGGATACGGCGCTGCTGCGGAATACGGCGGCGCAGCTGGGCATTACGGAGATCAAGCAGAAGCGGGGCATGCTGCTGTTTTATGTGGAGCATCCGGAGCCGGAGCAGATCACGGCACTGGCTGCGGCATACAAGGGGCGGATCGAATTCAACAGTCTGGCAAAGCCCTATATCGGTGTGAAGGCAGCCAAGGGAGAAAAAACCATGAAGCTAATGGAAGATGTGCTGTTTGCCATGTGGGATGCAAAGCCCCCGCAGACCCCGGAAAACTGAGATTCCTTTATATAAGTAAAATTATCGCTTAAATTAAAGGAATTGTAGTTTTTGAACAAAGAAAAAAACGTTTTTTTATTGAAAATGAACGTAGACAGCCGATAATACAGGGTGTTATAATAAGGACATTAAAGTGCAGAATCATATATGCACGGATAATGGAGGAGATAGTTATGAAGATTTCAAAAATTCTGGCAAGCGTTTCCGTTTGCGCACTGGCAGCTTCCGCAATGGCAATCAGCGCATTTGCTGAAGTAACAAACGGCAACACCATTGGCGATGACGGCAAGAAGTTCTACAGCGTGGACGTTATGGCTGATTACGATGTAACCGCTATTTACGGCGTAACCTTCGACCTGACCTGGACTGACGGCGGTAAGGGCTGCGGCGGCGGTGTTGGCTTCAACAGTGAGTCCACCGGCTGGAAGAGCATTGAGTACGGCAACGAGGGCTCCGACAAGGCTCTGATCCTGGATGCAAACGGCGATTTCACCTACACTTCTGAGAATCCGATCTTCGCAGCAAGCGATACCTACGCTCAGATCTGGGTACAGAACTGGTGGGGCGCAGAGGTGACCTTTGAGAACATTACTGTTCTGGGCAAGGACGGCAAGCCTCTGGCAAAGAAGGGTGCCGATGATTCCAAGGGTGACGACACCAAGACTGATGACACCAAGAAGGACGATACCAAGAAGGACGACACTAAGAAGGACGATACCAAGAAGGATGACGCTAAGACCGACAACACCAAGAAGGACGACACCAAGAAGGACGCTGCCAAGACCGGCGACGCTGGTGTAGGTCTGGCTCTGGCTGGTCTGACCATTGCCGGTGCAGCTGCATTCGTAACCAAGAAGAGAAAGTAAGAGAAAGAACCGCATAAACAGGGAGTGTTTTTAACATGAAGAAGTTTGTAACCGCAGCGATGTCCTGTGCTATTGCATTTGCAGCATGCGCAGGCATGAGCGTGTCCGCCGAGAAGGCTGATACCTACAGCGCATGGCTGGTAGGCACCATCGGCGGCAACCAGATCTGGGAAAAGGCTGATGCAGAGGTGGCTTCCATCACCGGCAACGGCTCTTACACCGTAAACTGGAAGTTGGATCAGGGTTCCGACAGTGTATCCTGCCTGATTCTGAAGACAGATATCAACCTGTATGATTACGCACCGGAGGATGTGACTGCTGAAAAGCTGCTGGACGAATCCTCTGCAAAGATCGTGATCGATTCCGTGTCCGTTGACGGCGCACCCATCTCCTACAAGATGAGCGATGGGGCTTTCACCGTTGACGATGACGGTTCCACCATCCGTGTCAATCTGATGAACGAGTGGGGACAGAAGGTAAACATTTACGATGTACCGGCAAAGACCAACATTGCCGAGTCCATTTCCGTTTCCTTCACCGTTTCCGGTCTGGATCAGGACGCTGACAAGGATGATTCCAAGGGTGACGACACCAAGCAGGATGATACCAAGCAGGATAACACCAAGACTGACAATACCAAGAAGGATAATACCAAGACTGACAACACCAAGAAGGACGACACCAAGAAGGATGCCGCAAAGACTGGTGATGCAGGCGTGGGTCTGGCTCTGGCTGGTCTGACCATTGCGGGTGCGGCTGCATTCGTGAGCAAGAAGAGAAACTGATTCCCTTTAATCGGTACATTGACTGAAAGCCCTCTCTGAACAGAGGGCTTTCGTTTTCAGAAAGGAAGATTATTCATGAAGAAATTAGCGGCGCTGCTCCTGGCGTGCAGCATGCTGGCGGCTGTTACCGGCTGCGGCGACAATAAGGATTCCTCCTCCCAGGCGGCAACTGAGGCTGCAACCACTGAGGCTGCAACCACAGAAGCAGCTACAACGGAGGCTCCCACCGAGGCGCCCTCCACAGAGCGTCCGGCTCCCACTCCCACCGTGGACGAGAATGCCATCACCTTTGAGGATGGGGATCTGTACACGGCACATTCCATGGCTGAAAAGAACTACGAGAACGATGAATCTGCTACCAAGCTGACCATCGAGGAGTTCAATGGCACCAAGCAGTTGCGAATCCAGGTTCTGGATAAGGACGACAACGGTACCTACAAGGTTCCGAAGGTGGTATTCAACCTGGCAGAGCTGGTAGGCGCAGAGAATCTGAACAAGATCAAGTCCATTTCCTGCGACATCACCGGCGTGGCTGTTGGTATGTTCACCGGCGATGACGGCTCTGAGATGCTGGTGCCCGGCAACGTGATGGGTGCTCTGGGCGGCAACCTGGCAGCAGAAAAGAAAACCGATGCGGACGGCGGTCTGCTCCAGAATACCTGGGCAAACCTGACAGAATTCTCCTTTGCTGAGTGGGAGAACAACTGGGGTTATTCCCATGTTGAGGCAAACATCCTGCTGGATGCAAATCGCTATGAGGCTGGTTATGACGGTGCAACGCTGGTTCTGATGCGCTGGGGTATCCCCAACCAGGCTGACCTGTACATCGACAACATCACCTTCTACGATGAGGACGGCAAGTCCATCCCCCTGGCATACAAGCCCTCCGGGGACGATGCAGGGACTGATTCCAGCAAGGCTGAATAAATTCTCTCCGCATACCAAAAGCCGGTACAACTTTGTGCCGGCTTTTTTACTGTTCATACAAAACCAGTTGATTTCGGGACAGCTTTATGCTATAATGAAAAAAGTTTATAATCGGTATCAAAGAGGGGAGAAGGATCACATTGACATATGTTCTGTTCGCCATCGGACTGCTTGCTGCCGGCTTTGCGCTGAGCGTGGCTTTTGGCAGAATGGCGGAGAAGAAGTGGGCGAGCCGGCTGGGGAAGGTTGCCTACGGGATAAACGGCTACCTGCTTTTACAGGGGCTGCTGGGCAAGGTACATATTCTGGGCAACCGGGGGCTGGATGGCTATTTTCTTTTCCTGGCGGCGGTCTGCGCCTGCATTCTGCTGATTTCACTGACCGTCCGTTGGATCCGCAGCAAATCTGCATCCACCTGCCGGATGCTCCGGTTTGCTGCCCGCACCATTGCCGTGCTGGCGGCGGTGGAGCTGCTGGTGTTCAACTTCAATTCCTTTCACCTGTGGATGGGGGATTACACGGAACGGCGGCTGTCCCTGACGGATGTGACCATCGAAAACGGGGACTTTGTGTATGACGCCGGACAGGATCAGCTTACCATCCGGGGGAAGGGCGAGGTGCTGCTCACCTATCAGAATCTGGATCAGCCGGTGGGTACTCTGACAGTGGATGCGTCCCTGGCGAATCACACCAAATCCGCCAGCGTGATCGTGGATATTACCGACGAAACCCACCGGGAGTACCGGTACAATACGGTGAACATGCAGCTGCTGAAGGATACGCCCCGTTCCCACTTTACCACCTGTGAGCTGTCCGGAAAGGTGGGCACCTTCCGGGTGAAATTCACCCTGCCGGAGGATAACGACTCCATTACCGTGCGGAACATTATCATCAACCGGGATATTCCCTTCCGGTTTTCCCTGCTGCGCATGGGGGTATTCCTGACTCTGATCCTGCTGGGGTACGGCATCGTTCACAGTACCCTGCTGCGCAGACCCTGTCACCAGGAGAAGCTGTTTGTACGGGCATCCGCAGCAGTGGTGACCGCTGTGTGCTGCCTTGGATGCGTGAGCCTGGTGTGGGCGGATACCAGCCGCCCCATCAAGGAGATCTTCGAGCGAGAATCCGGCAACCAGATCACCCGGGAGCTGGTGGATGCCTTTGAAGCCGGACAGGTGAGCCTGGAGACTCCGGTGGATCCGGGGCTGCTTGCAATGGAAAACCCCTATGACTGGAGCGCCCGGTCGGCGGACAATGTGAATGCCCAGTGGGATCATGTATTCTACAACGGCAAGTACTACTCCTACTACGGCATTGCGCCGGTGGTGACCCTGTTCCTGCCCTACCACCTGCTGACGGGGCATTATTTCCCCACCCAGTTTGCTGTATTGCTGTACGGCCTCATCGGGGTAGTGTTCCTGACCCTGACCTATCTGGCATACCTGCGCCGGTTCCAGCGTACCCTGCCCTGTGGCATGGCGCTGGGGGGACTGATCGTCATGCAGGCGTCCAGCGGCATCTGGTATGTGGTGGCACGCACCCTGTTCTATGAGATTTCCATTGCCTCCGGCTTTGCATGCGTGGCGGTGGGTGCATATTTCCTGATGACCTCCAATATTCTCAGCCGGGGCAGGATCTCCTGTCCGAAGCTGGGGCTTGCATCCTTCTTCCTGGCACTGGCAGTGCTGTGCCGCCCTACGTTGGCGGTGTACTGCATTGCCGCCGTGGTGATGATCCTGCTGGCGCTGCCTAGAGCAGGCAAACACCCCGGGGTACAACTGGCTGCCGGCAAGCAGAATGCCAAGCGGATCGCCTATCTGGCATGGGGCGCAGTGCCCATGCTTCTGCTGGCTGGGGTGCAGCTGTGGTACAACTATGCCCGGTTTGACTCCCCCCTGGATTTCGGCATCCAGTACTCTCTGACCATCAATGACTTTACCCGTTCCCAGTTCCATATGGGCTTTGTGTTCATCGGTCTGTACAACTATCTGCTGGCTGTGCCTAAGTTCACCTGGACTTTCCCCTTCTTCTTTACGGAATTCACCACCTTGAACATCAACGGCTACTACTTCCACGACACGGGGAATACCGCCGGCATCATCTGGCTGGCGCTGCCGGTGCTGTGCTACCTGCTGGCAGGGAAGGCGCTGAAGCGGCTGAACAGGCGTGACCGGATCCGCTGGAGCGTCATCATCGGTCTGACCTGTGTGCTCATGCCCCTGGTCATCATCTGTTCCATCTGGGAAAGCGGCTATGCCATCCGCTACACGGCGGATTTCTCCTGGCCCATTCTGATCGGCGCTCTGTCCATCGGATTTTACCTGTACCGGCACACCAAGAATGAGACCTGGAGAAAGGTTGCCCGGCTCTGTATGGGGGTTGCCGTGCCGGCAGCTCTGGTGCTGAATTTTGCCCATGTATACACCTTCAAGTTCCCCTCCTGGGTTGCCCTGGATCATTTCGGGGTATTCCACAACCTGGCGGAGCTGTTCACCATTTTCTGACGAAAGAGAGGATACCATGAGTAGTATTATTTACATCGTTGTTCCATGCTATAACGAGGAGGCTGTGCTGCACGAAACCTCCAGCCGTCTGGCGGAGAAGATGCACAGTCTGATGCAGGCGGGGAAGATCTCCCCCTTGAGCCGGGTCATGTTCGTCAATGACGGCTCCAAGGATCGTACCTGGGAGATCATTGAGGAGCTGGTGGCAGGGGATACCCTGTTCCAGGGGGTGAAGCTGTCCCGGAACAAGGGGCATCAGAATGCGCTGCTGGCAGGGCTGATGACTGCCAAGGATCACTGCGACGCAGCCATTTCCATGGACGCTGACCTGCAGGATGACATCAACGCCGTGGATGAGATGATCGAAAAGTTTGACGGAGGCTGCGATATTGTGTACGGGGTGCGCAGCGAGCGGAAAACCGATACCTTCTTCAAGAAATTTACCGCCCAGGGCTATTACAAGCTCCTTGCCATGATGGGGGTGGACATCGTCTACAACCATGCGGATTACCGGCTCATGAGCCGCCGGGCATTGCAGAATCTGGAATCCTTCGGGGAAGTGAACCTGTTCCTGCGGGGGGTTGTACCCATGATCGGCTACAAGACGGATAAGGTGTACTACGAGCGTGCGGAGCGGTTCGCCGGGGAGTCCAAGTACCCCTTGAAGAAGATGCTTGCCTTCGCCATGGAGGGCATCACCTCCCTGTCCGTCAAGCCCATCCGCTTCATTACTTCCACCGGCTTTGTGATCTTTGTTATCAGTCTGCTGATGCTGATCTACAGTCTGGTGCGGTACTTTATGGGCGCTACCATTCCGGGCTGGACTTCCCTTGCGGTATCCGTCTGGGCGATCGGCGGCTTGCAGCTCCTTGCCATCGGCGTGGTAGGGGAGTACATCGGCAAGATCTATCTGGAAACCAAGCACCGACCCAAATACATCGTGGAAACCTATCTCCACCGGGATGAATGACCGAAAGGGGGGGCACATGATCCGCAAGAGAATCATCCGAATCGCCGGGCTTGCGCTGCTGCTATGGCTGGGAGCGTTTGCTCTGGATTGCTTTGCGGTTTCCTGCCTGCACCGTTCCCCCGTGTTCTGTGTGCAGCATCAAGAGGAAACACATTTTTCCGGATTGGGGTATTCGTTTGACGCATATGCACACCCGATCAGCGGAGCATATGAATACGTCATCTATGTGTTCGGCTGTGAGCTCACTTCCACTATGACCAATGCAGTCTGATGCTGCTGACAAAATAAGCCCGGAGGCGGTTTGATCTGACCGTCTCCGGGCTGCTTGTATGATATATTATCTGCGGATGATGCCGCCGCCGACCACTGTATCCCCATCGTAGAACACGGCGGACTGTCCGGCAGTGACCGCACGCTGGGGCGCTTCAAAAACTGCCCGGCAGGTGCCATCCTCCATCGGCTCGATCCGGCAGGGCACCTCCGTCTGGCTGTACCGGGTCTTGACCGTCACCTGCATGGGAGCGGTCAATGCCGGAATGGAGATCCAGTTCAGCTCCCGCACCGTAAAGCTGTCCGTGTACAGATCGGATTCCGCCCCGATGGTCACCGTGTTGGATGCTGCATCCTTCCCCACCACATAGGCAGGCCGCCCCAGGGACAGTCCCAGTCCCTTTCGCTGTCCGATGGTGTAGTGGATCAGCCCCCGGTGCCTGCCGATGGGGTTGCCGGTTGTATCCAGAAAGTCTCCGGGCTGGATCTCCGCCCCCGTGGCATGGCGGATGTACCCGGCATAATCCCCATCCGGCACAAAGCAGATGTCCTGGCTGTCCGGCTTGTGGGAGTTTACCAGCCCTGCCGCCTCCGCCATCTGCCGCACCTGCGCCTTTTCCAGATCCCCCAGAGGGAACAGGGTGTGGGCAAGCTGATGCTGGGTCAGATTGTACAGCACATAGGTCTGATCCTTGCTCCGGTCTTTGGGGCGGCACAGCAGATACCGTCCCGTTGCCGGATCCTGCCGCCGTACCGCATAGTGCCCCGTGGCAATATAGTCATATCCCAGTGCCTCCGCCCGGCGGAGCATGGCGTCAAATTTAATATGCCGGTTGCAGTCGATGCAGGGGTTGGGGGTCTCCCCTCGCAGGTAGCTGTCACAGAAGGGCTGCATTACATGACTGCGGAAAGCGTCCTTGAAGTTGAATACCAGATGCTCAAAGCCCAGCCGGTAGGCAACGCTCCGGGCATCCTCCACGTCCCGGAGGGCGCAGCAGGTACGGGTGGCATCCGGCGCCTGGATGATATCCTCGTCCCCGAACAGCTTCAGGGTCACGCCTGTTACGTCGTATCCCTCCTGCTGGAGCC
Organism: Ruminococcus champanellensis 18P13 = JCM 17042; assembly: GCF_000210095.1. Classification (NCBI taxonomy): domain Bacteria; kingdom Bacillati; phylum Bacillota; class Clostridia; order Eubacteriales; family Oscillospiraceae; genus Ruminococcus; species Ruminococcus champanellensis. The sequence continues at coordinate 2,441,097 of NC_021039.1, read as the reverse complement.
GCAGGGCGGCAACGGAGCTGTCCACGCCGCCGCTCATGCCGATCATGACCTTTTTCATTGCTGCTGTGCCTCCCCTCGTGCATGTGCCACAATATCCGCCAGGGTGATCCGGTCAATGACCCCACTGATGGCGTTGTCCAGTGCCTCCCACACGAACTGGGTGGGGCAGCACTCTGCCCGTTCACAGGGGGCGCAGCCCTCCTGCATGCAGGGCACCGGTGCCAGGCACCCCTCTGTCAGCCGCAGGATCATGCCCACGGTGTATGCCTCCGGGGGCTTTGCCAGCCGGTAGCCTCCCTGGGCGCCCCGGGAGCTGATCACGCAGCCGCCCCGGCTCAGCATGGCTATGATCTGCTCCAGGTATTTTTCCGAGATCTGCTGCCGCTGGGCGATGGCACGGATATTCAGATACCCCTCGTCTGCGTGGCAGGCAAGCTCATACATGAGCCGCAGGGCATACCGTCCCTTTGTGGAAATTTTCATCCGATCACCTGTTCCGGCGGCTTTGGATTTGTGCGGAGACTCCGCAGACACCGCCTGATTCCCTACCATTATACCGTGAAATCCAGCGGCTGTCAATGAACACAAGAAAATTTGTTCGCCGGATGCCGCAAATCCTGTTCAGACCGTCCTTTGGGAGAAGATCGTCAGAAGTATGACAAGAACCGACCACAAGATGTTGTGTTTTGAACCGAAAAAGGATGCTTTTCCTCGAAAAACCGCATAGCACCGGCGTTTGTGGGGTTTTACGAAAAAAACCATGGCATTGTATACGAAAGTGGGCGAGCATTTTTGTGCAATGTTTTGGATTTGGCGGCTTGACAATCCCATGAAAATCCGATATACTAGATAACAGCACAGTTCTAAACCACAATATCTTGTGGTTTAGTGAATATATGTCGGAGGGGAAGAATATGCTGATTCACATTATCAAGCGAGACGGAAGAAAGGTTCCGTTCAACATGGAAAAGATCGCAAATGCGATTTTCCGGGCGGCCCAGTCGGTAGGCGGCACCAACTTTGAGGAAGCCATGCAGATTGCTGCTCGGGTATGCGCCCTGGTGGAGGAGAAGTACCCGGGACAGGTTCCCACCGTGGAACAGGTGCAGGATCTGGTGGAGAAGACCCTGATCGAGGAGGGGCATGCCGCTACCGCAAAGGCGTACATTTTGTACCGGTATGAACGTACCCGTTCCCGGGAAATGAAAACCAATCTGATGACGGTTCTGAACGAGCTGACCTTCAACCCGGCAAAGGACAGCGACATCAAGCGGGAGAATGCAAACATTGACGGGGACACTGCCATGGGCACCATGCTCAAGTACGGCTCCGTTTCCGCCAAGGAGTTTTACGAAATGTATGTGCTGGAGCCCCAGGAGGCGAAGGCGCACATCAACGGGGATATCCACATTCATGACCTGGACTTCCTGACTCTGACTACTACCTGCTGTCAGATCGATCTGATCAAGCTGTTCAAGGATGGTTTTTCCACCGGTCATGGCTACCTGCGGGAGCCAAATGACATTGCCAGCTATTCCGCTCTGGCGTGCATCGCCATCCAGTCCAACCAGAACGATCAGCACGGGGGACAGAGTGTACCCAACTTTGACTATGCAATGGCGGAGGGCGTGAAGAAAACCTATCGTGCAAGATATGCCCAGAACATTGCCCGCTGCCTGGCAATGGAATGCGGACTGGAGCTGAACGAGTGCGACAAGCTGTCCGAGCGGCTGGCTGCCCAGGTACAGCAGGAGCAGGGACTGACCCCGATCCTGGCGGACAACAACGGCTACCGGGAGGCAGAACTGCCCGGGCTGACGGAGATCTGCGGCAGTGAGGCGCTGGCAAAGAAGATCCAGGATTTTGCGGTCAAGGCAGCCTATAAGGAAACCAACCGTGCCACCTACCAGGCGATGGAGGCACTGATCCACAATCTGAACACCATGAACAGCCGTGCCGGCGCCCAGACCCCCTTCAGCTCCATCAACTACGGCACCGATACCTCCCCCGAGGGCAGAATGGTTATTGAGAACGTACTGCTTGCCAACGAGGCTGGCCTGGGCAACGGGGAGACCCCCATTTTCCCCATTCACATCTTCAAGGTGAAGGAGGGCATCAACTACAACCCGGAGGATCCCAACTACGACCTGCTGAAGCTGGCGTGCCGGGTATCCGCAAAGCGGCTGTTCCCCAACTTCTCCTTCATCGATGCGCCCTTTAACCTCCAGTACTACAAGCCCGGGGATTACAACACGGAGGTTGCCTACATGGGCTGCCGCACCCGTGTCATCGGCAATGTATACGATCCGGAGCGGGAGATCGTCAGCGGCAGAGGCAATCTGAGCTTCACCTCCATCAACCTGCCCCGGCTTGCCATCAAGGCGGATCACAACGTGGGTGCATTCTTTGATTCTCTGGATGAAATGATGGATCTTGCCATCAACCAGTTGATGCACCGGTTCAAGATCCAGTCCCAGAAAAAAGTCCGCAACTACCCCTTCCTGATGGGACAGGGGGTATGGATCGACTCCGAAAAGCTGGGGCCGGATGATGAAGTGGGAGAGGTGCTCAAGCACGGCACTTTGTCCGTTGGCTTCATCGGTCTGGCGGAGACCCTGAAGGCGCTGATCGGCAAGCATCACGGGGAAAGCGAGGAGGCAAGAGAGCTTGGCCTGGAGATCGTTACCGCTATGCGGAACCGGTTGGATGAGGAAAGCAAGCGCACCGGTCTGAACTTCTCTTTGCTGGCGACTCCGGCGGAGGGGCTGTCCGGCAGATTTGTCCGGATGGATGCAAAGCGCTTCGGTATCATCCCCGGCGTGACGGATCGGGAGTACTACACCAACAGCTTCCATGTGCCCGTGTATTACCCCATCAGCGCAGTGGACAAGATCCGCATCGAGGCACCCTACCACGCACTGACCAATGCTGGACACATCAGCTATATCGAGCTGAACGGAGATCCGGTGGAGAACCTGCCTGCGTTTGAAAAGGTGGTTCGCTACATGAAGGAAGCAGGCATCGGCTACGGTGCCATCAACCACCCGGTGGATCATGATCCCTGCTGCGGCTATACCGGCATCATCGGAGACACCTGCCCCAAGTGCGGCAGAAACGAGGAGGACGGCGTGGGCTTTGAGCGGATCCGCCGTATCACCGGCTATCTGGTAGGCACGGTGGATCGGTTCAACAACGCAAAGCGTGCGGAAGAACGGGATCGGGTAAAGCACAGCGTTTGATGCATAGAAGGACAGTACCCTACAGGCTCTGTGGGGTGCTGCTTTTATAGGAGGATCATATGACACTGAGACTTGCAGGCACGGAAAACGACTCCATCGTAGACGGCCCCGGCATCCGCTTCACCATTTTTGTCCAGGGCTGTCCCCACCACTGCCCCGGCTGCCACAATCCCCAGACCCATGATTTTGCAGGCGGCACGGACACGGACTGCGCCCAGCTACTGGCACGGATCGACGCCAACCCCCTGCTGGACGGAGTCACCTTCAGCGGCGGCGAGCCCTTCTGTCAGGCATCAGTTCTGGCGGAGCTTGGGGCGAAGCTGCGGCAGCGGGGGTTGAATATCATTACCTACACCGGCTTTACCTATGAAAAGCTGCTGGAGGATGCCAACCAGGAAAACGGATATCGGGCACTGCTGGAGGTGACGGATTATCTGGTGGACGGCAGATTTGAGCAGGACAAGAAAAGCTATGAGCTGCATTTCAAGGGCAGCTCCAACCAACGGTTCATTGATGTACAGAAAAGTCTGGAATCCGGCAGCACGGTTGTGTTGGAATCGCTTTAATTGCACAGTGATTGGCGCTTTTTGCACAGTTTCCGGCTCTTGCTATGGGACGTAAAATATGCTATAATGGAGGAGCGTATAACGCTCCTTTTTTGTGCCCTTTTGCAAAAAGGAGAAATGGATGGTGATGGGAAGCATTGAACCAGAGAATTACGGCAGGGTTCCTTTGTCTGCTGCTGGCGACAGCCCCGATGCTGGGGGGCTGTGAAAAGGACAGGGGCACCGGTGCCGGCTATTTGTTCAGCTACACGCTGGACGCAAATCCGCAAAGCCTGGATCCCCAGCTTGCCACGGATGAAGCCTCTCTGACGGTGATCGGGAATCTGTTTTCCGGTCTGTTCCGGATGGATGACACGGGGAACGTTGTTCCGGATGTGGCGGAATCCTATGAGATCTCCCCGGACGGCTGTACCTACACCGTCCACATGCGGAAGGATAACTACTGGTACTCCCTGGGGGATGCCCGGCAGGAGGCCACCCGGACGGACAGTGAGGATGCGGCGAAGCATGCCGCTCCAGTGACTGCCGCAGATTTTGTGTATGCCTTTCAGCGGCTGTTTGATCCCCGGACCGACTCCCCCTACCGGGAGCGGTTTGCCGCCCTGAAAAACGGGCAGAGGATCATGGATGGAGAGTTGGACTGCACCCAGATCGGAGTGGACGCATCGGACACCTACACGGTGGTGTTCACCCTGGACAGACCGGATGCAAACTTCCTTTCTCTGCTTGCCACCACTGCCGCCATGCCCTGTAATCCCAGCTTTTTCTACGGCTGCAAGGGACGCTATGGGCTGGATGAGGACTCGGTGATCTCCAACGGAGCCTTTTACCTGCGTATGTGGTTCTACGATCCCTACGGCAAGGAGAACCAGATCTATATGCGGCGGAATGCCCTGAACAGCCGGGCAAAGCAGGTGTATCCCTCCAATCTGACCTTCTACATCCAGGATGCCCAGAAGGCGGAGCAGAATTTCCGGGATTCCCTCACCGACTGTCTGATTACGGCGGACAGCAGCTACGCCGCCAGCGGCAAGTATACAACTTTATCCTACGAAAGCGTTACCTATGGGCTGATCTTCAACCCCCGGCATTCCCAGTACTCGAACGCCTCCTTGCGAAAGGCGCTGTCCCTGGGCGCACGGTCGGCGGACTATGCTGCCATGCTGGGTGCGGACACCACGGAGGCGTCCGCCCTGGTGCCCCCGGCTGTGCGGATGCTGGGGAAGGAATACCGGGAGCTGGTATCCCAGCAATCCGTTCAGCCTGCCGGGCAGGATGCGGCGGTTCTGTACACCCAGGCGCTGGAGGAGCTGGGCATTGCCTCCCTGGAAAGTGCGCAGATCCTGGTGCCGGCGGGGCTGACGGACTATGCGGCGCTCCATGAGATCGTGCGCCGGTGGAGCGATCTGTTCGGCTTTTACATCGGCATCGACCCGGTGGATCCGGAAACCTATGCACAGCGGCTGCAGGACGGGGAGTATGCCATCGCCCTGTATGGCACGGGCAGTGACTACAACAGCCCGGCAGGGGCGCTGCAGCAGCTACTGGAGCAGCAGGGGATGCTGGGCATGTCGGAGCAGACCCTCCGGGATGTGCAGGCGCAGCTACAGGAGGCTGCCGGGGTGGAAAACCTCAGCGGTACACTGGAGCATTACCGGGCGGCGGAACGGCTACTGCTGGAGGACGCTTGTTTCATCCCTCTGTTTTACAAGCAGGAATATCTTGTATTCCGGCCGGATAATGAGGATCTGGCATTTGACCCCTTTACCGGGCAGGTGTTCTTTGCGGATGCCAAGCATTTTGAATAGCTGCAAAATGTATCCGAATGCAGAGCAATATATTCCTTAAATAAAGCTGGTATCTTTTTATTTAATCTCCCGGCAGTCCTGTGATCTGTTAATATACAGCCGGGACAGAGGAGAACCTCTTTGCATCCTACACAATTATACCATGGCGCAGAAAACCTTTTTTCTACACCTTGACAAATTGCTTGCCGGTTGGTATAATAATTTCGTACACTTGTGCAAATCGGACAGCTTGGATGCAAAAGAAAAATATATTTATTAACGCAGTGCTCCCAGAGCGGCAGGCTTGGCTCCGGGGCGCTGCGCTGAGATGACTGATTTTCGTGGGCAGGCAGACCACAGCCTGCCGGAGGCACAGAAAGGCGGAGAAACGTGAGAAACACAAGAAAGAAAAGAAAAGCGGCAGCTGGGGCGCTGTCAGCCATTCTTGCGGCGGCGCTGTCCCTGACGGCGGTTCCGTTTTCAGCATTTGCAGCGGCGGACAAGTCGGCTGCGGCGGAGGACACCTCCCTGCTGACGGTGGAATCCACAGAGGGCGAGAACCCTCTGTACGTTGAGCAGCATACCTACAGCGACTATTACGACGTTTACAGCGGCAGCAGCCGGCCGGACGTGGAGATCATGATGCCCGGCGCAGAGTATGACTCCACAGAGGGGGGCAATTTCTCAGTTGGCTCCTACGGCACGGAGGGGGACACCAAGGACAATGTGCTGATCTGGGACAGCTCCGAGGGGAAGGTCAACTACAAATTCACCGTTGCCCAGAGCGGCGTGTATTGCGCAAAAATGTCCTATTTCCCCCTCGAGACCACAGCCACCACCATTGAGCTTTCCATGCTCATTGACGGGGAATCCCCCTATGACACTGCCTCCCGGATCACCCTGAACAAGCGGTGGGTCAACGAAAAGGATATTTATGTGGACAGCCGGGGCAACCAGGTGCGTCCCTCTCAGATCCAGAGCGGTGCCTGGATGTCCACCTACCTACAGGATGTGGATGGTCTGTTCAATGATCCGCTGATCTTCTACCTGGAGGCAGGCACCCACACTCTGACCCTCAGCGGCGTAAAGGCGAATATCGCCCTGGAGTATATCGCCTTCTCCCAGCCGGAGCAGGCTGCCCCCTATGGGGACTCCAAGCCGGATGCCTCTGCCCTGTCCTCTACCCCCCCTACCATGATCCGGCTGGAGGGTGAGCAGGCGGACTACAAGTCCGACTCCACTCTGTATCCCACCTATGACAATTCCTCCTACCTGGCATCCCCCTCCAATCCTACCAAGATGGTGTACAACACCATTGGCAGCGGCAACTGGAAAAAGGCGTTGCAGACCATTACCTGGAACATCAACGACAAGGAGTCCAACAAGCTCACCGGGGATGGCTGGTACAAGATCGGCATCAAGGCCCGGCAGCAGGATATGCGGGGCTTCTACTCCAACCGGCGGCTGCTGGTGGACGGAAAGGTGCAGTATGAGGAACTGAACCAGATCAAGTTCTACTACGACACGGACTGGAGCGTTACCTCTCCCAAGGATGCAAGCGGTGATTATATATATGTATATCTGACCGCTGACCAGGTACATACCCTGACGCTGGAGGTTGTGCCCGGAGAGATCGGGGACGCTATGCGGCGGCTGGATTCCATCGTGCTGGATCTGAACACCTGCTACCGGAAGATCCTGATGATCACCGGGCCGGATCCGGATAAGTACACGGACTATAACGTGCACAAGAAGATCCCGGAGATCCTGGATGAGTTCCAGGATCTGTATGATCGGCTCACCACCGTGCAGCGGGAGATCGAATCCCTGTCCGGCACGGAGGGCTCCGAGGCGGCTGCCCTGACCCGGATGACGGTGATCCTGGAAAAGTGTATGGAAAAGCCCATCCGCATTCCGGATTACATGACCCAGATCAAGGACAATATCACCGCCATTTCCGCCTGGATGCGGGATTACCGGGATCAGCCCCTGGAGGTTGACTATATCGAGCTGGCTTCTGCGGATCAGCAGTTCAGCTCTGTGGACGAGAAATTCTTCTCCCAGCTGGCATTCAACTGGAAGGCGTTCATCGGCTCCTTTACGGAGGATTACACCACCCTGTCCGACATTGACGGGGAATCCGATGAGGTGCTGAACGTCTGGGTACAGCTTGGCCGTGACCAGGCACAGGTTGTCAAGCAGTTGGCAGAATCCGACTTTATGGAGAAGACCGGCATCCCGGTTTCCGTGAACCTGGTTGTGGGCGGTATCGTAGAAGCCGCTCTGGCAGACAAGCAGCCGGATGTGGCGCTGTTCATCGGCGGCGAATTCCCGGTGAACCTGGCGGCACGGGGTCTGCTGGTGGATATGTCCCAGTTTGCGGATTACAAGGAAACCGAAGGCTGGTTCCAGAAGTATGCCACCGTCCAGTATCAGTATGAAGGGGGCACCTACGGTCTGCCCATTTCCCAGAACTGGCCCATGCTGTTCTACCGGAAGGACATTCTCAGTGAGCTTGGCTTTACTGCTCCGCCCCAGACCTGGCAGGAGCTGATCGACATGCTGCCGGCGCTCCAGCGGAACTACATGGGGGTTGGTCTGATCCTGCCGCCGGCAAATGTATCCCCCGCAACGGAGGCTGGTCATACTTACGCAATGCTGACCTTGCAAAAGGGACTCAACTATTATAATGACGCCCAGACCCGCACCACCTTTGACGACATCCGGGCGGTGCAGTCCTTTGAGACCTGGACGGAATTTTACACCAAGTATGAGTTTGAACAGACCTATGACGCATTCAGCCGGTTCCGTACCGGTCTGTATCCTATCGTGGTGTCCAACTACACCTTCTTCAACCAGTTGGAGGTTGCTTCTCCGGAGATCAAGGGTCTGTGGGATTTCACCACCGTGCCCGGCACGCTGAATGAGGACGGCACCATTTCCCACGCAAGCAACTCCTCCGGCAGTGCGGCCATCATCTTCAACAGCGTGGCAAACAAGGAAAACGCATGGAAGTTTGTCCGCTGGTTCTCCTCCACTGAGACCCAGGTGGCATACGGCATGAACATCGAGGGTCTGCTGGGTCAGATGGGACGGTTTGATGCGGCAAACACCGAAGCCCTCAAGCAGCTGTCCTGGTCCTCCGAGGAGCTTGCAAAGCTGAGCGCCCAGCGGGATGAGCTGGTGGAGATTCCCATTATTCCTGCGTCCTATGCGGTGACCCGGAATATCATGAACGCATTCCGTGAGACCGTCAACAACGTGGAAGCGAATCCGAGAGATACGCTGATGAAATACAACGACGATATCAATGACGAGATCACCAGAAAGCGTGAAAATCTGGGACTTGAGTAAGACGTTTGCAGCATGGGGAATGCTGCATAACGCCTGCCTATAAAAAGGAGGGTTACTTTTGGATAAGGACGCAATCGGGCGGAGAAGCAAAAAGGAGCAGCGGCATTACACCTGGCTGCAAATCAAGCAGAACAAGGAATGCTATCTGATGCTGCTTCCCTTTATGCTGTTCTTCCTGGTATTCACCATCATTCCGGTCATCATGTCCCTGCCCATGGGCATGACCGACTTTAACATGGTACAGTTCCCCAAGTGGGTGGGACTGTCCAACTTCTACAATCTGTTCATTTCGGATGCGATCTTCGTAAAATCCATCCGTGTCACCCTGGTGTTCGCACTGTTCACCGGCCCCATCAGCTATGTGCTGTGCTTTTTGCTGGCGTGGCTCATCAACGAGCTGCATCCCAGGCTGAAAACCATTTTCACCCTGATCTTCTATGCGCCCTCCATGGCAAATGTGTACACCGTGTGGCAGCTGATCTTCAGTGGTGATACCTACGGCATAGCCAATGCGGTGCTCATCAACCTGGGCATCAACACCTACGCTGTCCAGTGGCTCACCGACTCCCAGTACATTCTGGGGGTAGTCATCGTGGTACAACTGTGGATCAGTCTGGGTGCCGGATTCCTGGCGCTCCGTGCAGGCTTCCAGAATATCGACCGTTCCCAGTATGAAGCCGGCGCCATCGAGGGCATCAAGAACCGGTGGCAGGAACTGATCTACATTACCATCCCTTCCATGGGGCCCCAGCTGATGTTCGCTGCGGTCATGCAGATCGTCAGCTCCTTTACCGCCGACATCGTAGCCCGGAATCTGGTGGGCTTCCCCAGTACCGACTACGCCGCCCACACCATTATGACCCATGCCTATGACTACGGCTGGGTGCGTTACGAAATGGGCTATGCATCTGCAATCTGTATGGTGCTGTTTATCTTCATGTTCCTTGCCAACAAGCTGATCAGCAAGCTGTTGAGCAAGTACATGGATTAAGGAGGGAAACCGATGACCGATACATCAAAGCTCAAAGCGTCCAACAAGCGGGCAGGACGCAGGATCGGCGGCAGCATTGCCATTTTCCTCTTTCTGACGGTGCTGGGTCTCTTTATGGTATTTCCCATTTACCTGGCGATCATCACATCCATCAAGCCGGTGGAGGAGCTGTTTATCTTCCCGCCCAAGTTTTACCCCATGAACCCCACCCTGGACAACTTCCGGGATATGTTCCGGGTTCTGGGACAGATGTGGGTGCCCTTCTCCCGGTATGTGTGGAACAGCGTGTTCGTCACGGTGGTTGTCACCGTGGCACAGTGCATCGTTGCCTCCATGGCAGCCTTCGTGCTGGCAAAGTGCAAATTCCCCGGCAATGGGATCATCAACAAGATCATTGTCATCTCCCTGCTCTACAATAGTAATGTTATCTACATCATGCAGTACATGGTCATGTCCGAGCTGAACCTCATCAACACCACCAGGGCACTGATCCTGCCCTCCATTGCGTCGGCAATGGGTCTGTTCCTGATGCGGCAGTCCATGAGTCAGGTGCCGGACGCTATGATCGAGGCGGCAAAGGTGGACGGTGCCAATATGTTCACCACCTGCTGGCGGATCGTCATTCCCAACCAGAAGCCGGCACTGATGACCATGAGCATTTTTGCCTTCCAGGGTGCCTGGAACATCCAGGGCGGCAGTCTTGTGTATGACGAAGCGAAGAAAACACTGCCCACCGTGGTGCAGCAGGCGGCATCCGCCGGTCTTGCCCGTGCAGGCGTGGCAATGGCGGCAGCGGTATTCATGCTGATCCCGCCGGTGGTGTTCTTCATGCTGGCGCAGAAGAATGTCATTGAAACAATGGCACATTCCGGTATCAAGGACTAAGCGGGGAGGATGAGTATAGTGAACAAACGACTGCGTAAATTCTGCACAGCGGCGCTGGCAGGCGTTCTGCTGGCTGGGGCTCTGCCTCTCGGAGCCTCCGCAGACGAACCCTACGACGTATACAACTACGACCGCTGGGGCGAGGCGATCCCCTCCCAGGCGGGCTATATTGCGGATCGTTCCGTTTCCGGTGAGGATCTTGGGATCTCTCATTTTACAAATCCCTCGGACATTTTCCGGGACTATCAGAACCAGTTCTATGTCTGCGACAAGGGCAACAACCGGATCGTGGTGGTCAATACGGAATGGAGCAAGGTGCTGAACGTGCTGGAGGATTTCACCATGCCGGACGGCAGCAAGACCACTCTGAAAAATCCAACCGGCGTGTATGTTTCCCCGGAAAATCAGCTAGTGTACATTGCGGATACGGACAATTCCCGGATCCTCATCAGTGATACCAGGGGCAATGTGAAAATGGAGATCACCAAGCCGGAATCCGAGGTCTATGACCAGGATCTGACCTTTTTGCCCCAGAAGGTGCTGGTGGACAAGGCATGCAACGTGTATGTGGTGCTGAACAATACCACAAGCGGTGCCTGCGTGTTCAACCCCAAGGGGGAGTTTACCGGCTTTTACGGCGCAAACCGTGTGGAGCAGACCGCAGAGGTTGCCGCTCGGTATTTCTGGAGCGCCATTGCAACCGATGAAATGCGGGATAAGATGAAGGCATCCGTGCCTTCCGGCTTCTCCAATTTCGACCTGGACGCCGAGGGCTTTATCTTCACCTCCACCGAATCCTCCACCCAGGATACGGACCGGGTCAAGAAGGTCAATCCGGCAGGGTACAACCTGTTTGCGGATTATGATGTAATCTGGGGCGATGGCAGCAGCCTCTGGTACAGCGGCACCACCTATGCCACCCGGATCGTGGACATTGACATTTCCGACGACGGCATGATCAACTGCCTGGATCTGACCACCGGCAGAGTGTTCCAGTATGATGAGGAATGCAACCTGCTGTTTATTCTGGGCACCACCGGCGACCAGGTGGGCGGCTTTAAACAGGTCAGCGCCCTGGAGACTCTGGACACCAACATTTATGTGCTGGATGCCGGAAAGAACACGGTGACGATTTTCAAGGAAACCGTGTTCGGCAGCATCGTCCATGAAGCGACGAATCTGTACAATGCGGGGTACTACGAAGAGGCGCTTGGCCCCTGGCAGGAGGTGCTCAAGCGGGACGGCAACTATCGCCGGGCGTATATCGGCATCGCCAGCGCAATGCTGAAAAAGGGCGACTATGCGGAATCTATGAAATACGCCAAGCTGGCAGATTCCCCCTACCGGTACAACGAGGCCTTTGAGGGCTACCGTTCCGAATTTCTGAAGGAGTACTTCAATATTCTCATTATCGGTGCGCTGGTACTCATCGGGGGCGGCTACGGCTTCCACAAATGGCGCAAAAAGAAGCACACGCAAAACACAGCCGGAAAGGAGGGTGATGCACAATGATGGATCTGACGCAGAAGCAGTGGGTCTCCCATGTGGTGTTCCACCCCTTCGAGGGCTATGAGGATCTGCGATGGAAAAAGGGCGGCTCTCTGAAGATCGCCTTCCTGATCGTGTTCCTGTCGTTCCTGTCCATGCTGGCAAGCGCCCGGCTATATGGATTCCAGTTTGTGGTTTCCTACGACAAGACCTTCAACATCATCCCCTACCTGGTGCAGAGCATAGGCTTCTTCGCCGTGTGGGTCGTGGGCAACTGGGCGATCAGTACCTGGCTGGACGGAGAAGGCTCCATGAAAAACATCTGCATCTACAGCGCCTATGCCCTGATTCCTTATGTAGCACAGCAGTTCATCTGCGTGATCCTGTCCCACCTGCTCATCCGGGACGAGTCCGTATTCATCACTGCCGTGTACATCATTGGCATGCTCTGGTCCGGGGTGCTGCTGTTCATGGCGGTCAAAACCGTGCATCAGTACAGCTTTCTGAAAACAGTGGGTGCAATCCTGCTGACGCTGGCTGCCATGCTGGCGATTCTGTTCCTGCTTGTACTCCTGCTCTCTCTGTTCCAGCAGGTTTACGTATTCGTTTACTCCATCTACACGGAAATCGCATACCGTGTGAAGGTCTGAGAAAGGGAGCGTGATTGAATGCAGACGAAATGGAAACGGATGCTCGCTTGCTTCCTTGCCATGTCCATGATGGCTTCCGCCGGCTCGATCGTTGTCAATTCCGAAGGCGACAAGGACGCTGCCGGGGATAAACCTGCCGCATCCGACAAGGAGGATACCGGCGAAAGCACCGTAAGCGATGACTTTGTTGCCCGCACCGAGCAGCAGGTTCTGGACAGCATGATTGTTGCTGCCGAAAACGACAAGCTGATCTTCTATGTGTGGGATTATGAAAACGCCACAGAGGATGCTCCCGTTGAGGACATCTTTGCGCTGAAAAACAAGGAGACCGGCTATATCTGGTGGTCTTCCCCCTTCAATGCCGGCGGAGATCCCAATGCGACGCCCACCCTGCGCAAGGAGCTTGCTTCTGCGCTGACCATTGAGTACGGCGATCCCAAGAGCCGGAGTACCTCCTATGTGCGTTCCGGGGATTCCAGCCGCTGTGCCTTTTCCTACAGCAGCATCACCGATGGGGTAAAGGTCACCTACAACTTCCGGAAGGCAGGGATCCAGATCCCGGTGGAATACACCCTCAAGGAGGATTACCTGAGCGTCCGGATCAATACGGAAAAGATCACCGAAAAGAATACCTCCGAAAAGCTGCTGACCTCCATCAAGCTGCTGACCGCCTTCGGGGCAGGGGACAGCGAGGCGGAAGGCTACTTTGTAGTGCCGGATGGCAGCGGCGCCCGGATCAACTTCAACAACGGCAAGACCAATGCCTCCGTGTACGCACAGCGTGTATACGGCAAGGACATTACCGCAGTGCCCACCACCAAGGGCGCTGTTACCGAACAGGTGTATCTGCCCATGTACGGCATCGTCCGGGATGACAACGCCCTGATGGTGGTGGCGGACAAGGGTGACAGCAACGCCCAGATCAATGCGGCGGTGTCCGGTCAGTCCAAGAGCAGCTACAACCTGTGCAACTTCCAGTTTATCCTTCGCTCTACGGATACGTTCTATATGGGCGGCGATACCACGCCTCTGACTGTGTTTGAAAGCGGCAGCATCAAGACCAAGGAAATCGCCGTTCGGTATTACCCGGTGGCGGACACAGCCGGTACCACGGATTATGTGGACGTGGCTGCGGCATACCGGAACTATCTGACCACGGATGGCGGCGTCACCCCCAAGGTGCAGCCCAATGCCTCCGATCTGTATGTGGACATCTACGGGGGCGTGGAGAAATCCACCAACATTCTGGGCATTCCGGTGACGCTGAAAACCGCCATGACGGATTTCGACCAGACCCGGGAGATCATCAGCAGTCTGAAGGATCGGGGCGTGGACGATATGGTGGTTGCCCTGAACAACTGGACCAATGCAGGCATCGCCGGCAAGGTGGACTATAAGGCAAAGGCTGCCGGCGTACTGGGGGGCAAGAGCGATTTCCAGGATCTGACCAAGTATCTGTCCGACAACGGCATTGCCTACTATCCCACCGTCAACAACAAGAAATTCTACTCCGGTCAGGGCTTCTTCGCCTTTACCGATACCGCCATCCGGGTGTCCGGTTCCTATTCCAGAATCGTCAGCTACGAGCGGGCATTCGGCACCCCGGACAGCTTCAAGGACACCATCTCCCTGTTGTCCCCCTCCAATTTCAGCGAGATCTACAGCGATCTGACCGACAACTACTCCAAGGCAGGCATCACCGGCGTGAGCATCGGGGAAATGACCTCCCTGCTGTATGGAGATTACGGCAAGAAAGCCATCTCCCGGGACGACATGAAGAACATCATGACCGACAGCCTGTCCGGCATGCAGAAGGGGGTTGGCTCCGTGCTGGCGGATACGGCAAACGCCTATGCGCTGCCCTATGTGGATCATGTGACCAACGTGCCCCTGTCCTCCAGCGGCTTTGACGTGATCGATGAGGATCTGCCCCTGTATCAGCTTGTGATGCACGGTGTGCTGCCCTACGCCACCACGGCAATCAACGGCTCTGCGGATTCCGAGCGGCTGCTGCTCCAGGCAATTGCCACCGGCAGCAACCTGCACTTTGACCTGCTGCACGAGGAGACCAGCGAGCTGAAGGATACGGACTTTGACATTTACTACTACGCCCATTACGCAAACTGGCTGGATACGGCTGCACAGGAATACAAGCTGGCAAGCACTGTGACCGGGGCAGTCAGCGACCAGACCATCGTGGATTATATCCAGCAGGATGATGTGATCACCACCACCTACGCAAACGGCACGGTGACCACCGTGAACCTGAAAACCGGACAGATCACCTGCAACGGCACCAGCTATGCACTGTCCGACTATGTGGAGGAAGGGGGGCTCCTGTCCTGATGAAGATCCCATACGAACGCCGCAAGAGCCTGTACGGCTACGGCTTTATTGCCATCTGGATCGTGGGTACTATCAAGTGGTTCCTCATTCCGCTGATCACCTCTCTGATCTATTCGTTCCAGAACGTTACCCCGGAAACCGGCGGCCCGGTTTCCACCTGGGCGGGCATCAGCAACTACAAATACGCCTTTATGAGCGACCCCAACTACCGGGAGCTGCTGGTGCAGGTGCTGAAGGAAACCTTCCAGACTGCGCCCCTCATCATCGTATTCTCCCTGTTCATCGCCGTGATCCTCAACCAGAAGTTCCGGGGAAGAACCTTTGCAAGAGCCGTGTTCTTCCTGCCGGTCATCATTGCCACCGGCCCGGTGTACAATATCATCAACGGCGACCTGAAAACCAACGGCAACAGCGATGCATCCCAGTTTTCCACCATGTTCAAGACGGATCTTGTAAAGGAACTGCTGACCTTCCTTGGCATCTACGGCATCAGCGAGGATCTGACCACCCAGATCGAGACCCTGACCACCAATGTGTTCAGCCTTGTATGGAGCTCCGGCATCCAGATTCTGATCTTCCTGGCAGCCTTGCAGAACATCCCGCCCTCCGCAAGAGAGGCGGCACAGATCGAGGGGGCAACCTCCTGGGAATACTTCTGGAAGATCATCCTGCCCTACGTCAGCCCTATGATCCTTGCCAATCTGATCTTCACCATCATCGACTCCTTTACCTCTCCCACCAATGCGGTTATGACCCGTGTGCTGGAGGTACAGAATGACTGGCAGTACGGCCTTGCGGCAGCCATGGCGTGGACGTATTTCGCCATCGTTCTGGCGGCGATCGGATTGGTCACCATGATAATCAACCACTTTATTTACTACGAAGTGGAATAGAAAGGCGGTGTGAACACAGATGGAACAAACTGCAGCAATCAAAACCGAACACCAGATCGGCAACGGCATGTCCCGGAAGGAAGCACAGAAGATCCGGGAACAGAGCATGAGCAAGGAGGAGCTGGCTTACCTGCGCCGCAAGCGTCTTGCAGAAAAGGTGTGGCCCTTTCTCCGGTTTCTGATCCTTTTCGGTCTTTGCTTTGTCATTCTTTATCCGCTGATCTTCATGATCAGCTCCGCGTTCCGGGATCCCGCCGACATGAGCGACCCCACTGTAATGTGGATTCCCCGGCACCTATCCCTTCAGCCCATCAAGGATGTACTGAAGGTTATGAACTTTGGCCCCACTCTGCTCAACACCCTGCTGCTGAATATCGGCTGCTCCCTGGTGCAGGTGGTGACCTGTTCCCTTACCGGATACGGCTTTGCCCGGTTTAAATTCAAGGGCAAGAATCTTCTGTTCGGCATCGTCATCATGATGATCCTGGTGCCCTCCCAGATTATTCTGATTCCCCAGTATATGCAGTTCCGGTACTTTGACATTTTCGGTCTCATCAAGCTCATCACCGGGGATACCCTGACGCTGACGGATACCCCCTGGACCATGTATCTGCCCGCTCTGACTGCCAACGGCATCCGTGCCGGTCTGATGATTCTGATCTTCCGGCAGTTCTTCCGGGGTCTGCCCAAGGAGCTGGAGGATGCGGCATACCTGGACGGCTGCGGCCCTCTCCGGACCTTTGCCCAGATCATGGTGCCCAACGCCCGTTCCTCCTTCCTGACCGTGTTCCTGTTCTCCGTGGTATGGTACTGGAACGACTACTATGTGAGCAGCTCCTTCTTTACCAACAACGAGACCATTGCCATGATGGTCAAGAATCTGAACACCCAGCTGAATCTGTTCCTGTTCAATGACGCCACCGTCCAGGTCAGCGTCCGGGAAAAGATCGTCTGGCTGGAGGCTGGCTGTCTGCTGTCCATTACCCCCATTCTGATTATGTACGTTTTCTTGCAGAAGTACTTCACAGAGGGTATTGAACGCTCCGGTCTGGTTGCATAGACTGCTGCGTTTCATAGTCAAGGCTGCGGAGCGTCGCAAGTGTGATACCCGTTGATTTTGCGACCTCCACAAGCCGGCTATTGTTCATATAGATTACCCTTTCTACTTTTAGCCAAATAATTGACTTTTCAGCGGTAGTTTGGTATAATAGGGTAAGCAAGGGGCGGTTTGACTGCCCGGCAAGTCGGTATATATAGGAGATAGCCATGAAAAGTAAAATCATCTATTGTCTGAATTTTCTTTGGACGGGTTTTATTGCGTTTTCATTTCCAATATGTTTTGGCTGGATCTTTCTTGATATAACCGGAAATTCAAAAGGCTATAGCTATGATCTGGGCCCGGAGAAAGATGTTTCTATTATGATTGGCTGTATTGAACTGCTGATTTGGTTTGCTTTAGCATTGCCCTCAAATATCTATGTATTCCGGAAAACATTGGGAAAAGGCAAGGCATACCTGCTTATCCCCATAGTATTGTATATAGCACTTGCTGTAATCTGTGTAATGATTACACATGGTGGGTGGGCATCATACGAAAAAGAAGTATTTAATGTATAAATTATGATTTGTATATCTATTTCCGAACAGCAAGGGCAACCTTGCTGTTTTTGTTTACCCCTCTCCGTTTTCCACTGATCATACATCTTCTCATTGTACGGATTTCCGTACAGCCCGTTTTCTCATGCTACAGAAAAGCCGCCCTGCATGAACCATGCAGGGCGGCTTCTTTTGTGTTTAAGCCATCAGTTCACAGATCTGGTTGGAGAATGCAACCGGATCCTCAATGGACATACCTTCGATCAGCAGTGCCTGGTCATACAGCAGCTTTGCGTAGGCTTTGAGCTTGTCCGGATTCTCCTTTTGCAGCTGTACCAGCTTTGCAAAAATGGGGTGCTCCGGGTTGATCTCCAGCACCCTGTCCGCCTGTACCTTCTGGTCGGTGGGCATTGCGTTCAGCACCTTTTCCATCTCCAGGGACAGCGCCCCTTCGCTGGTGAGGCATACCGGGTGGGATTTCAGCCGCTGGGACAGGCGCACGCTCTTGACCTTCCCCTCCAGTGCCTTCTGCATATCGTTGAACAGGTCTGCATGCTCCTTGGACTTTTCCTCGATCTCCTTCTTTTCTTCCTCTGTTTCCAGATCCAGATCCCCGGCGGATACGGACTTGAATTCCTTGCCCTCGTAGTTCATCAGCATCTTGATGGCGAACTCGTCCACGTTCTCCGTCAGATACAGGATCTCAAAGCCCTTGTCCTTTACAAGCTCCGTCTGGGGCAGGTGATCGATCCGGGCAATATTCTCGCCGGTTGCGTAGTAGATGCAGGTCTGATCCTCCTTCATCCGGCTCACATATTCAGCCAGTGTAACGGGCTTCTTCTCGGAGGAGGAGTAGAACAGCAGCAGATCCTTCAAAGCGTCCTTGTTCATGCCGTAGCCGTTGTATACGCCGAATTTCAGCTGCAAGCCGAATGCCTCAAAGAATTTCTCATAAGCTGCCCGGTCGTTTTTCAGCAGCTTGGTCAGCTCGTTCCGGATGGACTTTTCCAGCGCCTTTGCAATGATCTTCAACTGTCGGTCATGCTGCAGCAGCTCTCTGGAAATGTTCAGGGACAGATCCTCCGAGTCCACCAGACCCTTGACAAAGCTAAAGTAATCCGGCAGCAGGTCGGCGCACTTCTCCATGATCATAACCCCGCTGCTGTACAGCTGCAAGCCCTTTTCGTACTCCTTGGTGTAGTAGTCATAGGGCGCCTTGGAGGGGATGTACAGCAGTGCGTTGAAGGTGGCAGTGCCCTCGGACTTGGTGTGGATGTGGAGCAGGGGTTCGTTGTAATCGAAGAACTTCTCCTTGTAGAAGGCGTTGTAGTCCGCATCTGTCAGCTCGCTCTTGTTCTTGCGCCACAAAGGCACCATGCTGTTGAGGGTCTCGTTTTCCACGTATTCCTCATACTCCGGCGCAGCGTCCTTGTCGGCGTTTTCGGTTTCCTTCCGGCGGCTCTTGGTCATATCCATCCGGATGGGGTAGCGGATATAGTCGGAATACTTCTTGACCAGTCCCTGGATCCGGTACTGCTCCAGAAATTCGCTGTAGGTCTCATCCTCTGCGTCATCCTTGATTTCCAGAATGATCTCGGTGCCCACGGTTTCCTTGTCGCATGGCTCAATGGTGTAGCCGTCCACGCCCTCGGACTGCCACTGGTAAGCCTCGTCGGAGCCGTATGCCTTACTGCGGACAGTGACCCGCTTTGCCACCATGAAGGCGGAGTAGAAGCCCACACCGAACTGACCGATGATGTCCACGTCATCCTCCAGCTTGTTTTCGTTCTTGAACTTGAGGGAGCCGCTGTTGGCGATGGTGCCCAGGTTCTTTTCCAGTTCCTCCTGGGTCATGCCAATGCCGTTATCGGTGATGGTCAGGGTTCTTGCGTCCTTGTCGATCTTCAGATCAATGGCAAAGTCCTCCCGGTTCATGCCCACCTTTTCGTCCGTGAGGGAGCGGAAGTACAGCTTGTCCATTGCGTCACTGGCGTTGGAGATCAGCTCCCGGAGAAAGATCTCCTTGTGGGTATAGATCGAGTGGATCATCATATCAAGCAGCCGCTTGGATTCTGCTTTAAACTGTTTGGTTTTCATAGATTGCATCTCCTGTATCCTGAGAATTAGCACTCTATCACTACGAGTGCTAATCTAAGTATAGCATGCAGGGAGAAAAAATCAATGCCTGTCATCGAATGTTCACAATTTATTTACAATTGCGTATGCCATGACATTTTTCGACGAAATTCGCAAAAAACTATTGACATATATTGACAACTATGGTATACTACAAAAAGAACATATGTTCGATTCTGGGCAACGCCACTGGATGGTGCCCATAGGAAAGGAGCAAAATCTGACATGGATTATAGGGACAAGATGCAGGACAAAGGAGGGCGGCAGCATGGCTAAACGGGTCACGGAGGCGCATCCGGATTACATCAAGCGTCTGCTGGAGCTGTCCGAGGAATCGGAGGCGGAAACCAACCAGGCGCAGATGCAGCGGCTCAAGCGGGCGCTGCGGGATGTGATAAAAAATGATCTGACCCCAAGACAAAAGGAGATGGTTGTGCTATACTATTATGAGGGCATGCGCATGCCCCAGATCGCCCAACAGCTGAACCGGGACGTTTCCACCGTCTCCCGCACCATCAAGCGGGCACGGCGGAATCTGCGTGACCGGCTGAAATATCTGATCTAGGAGTAACCTATGCATACACCGATTTATGAGTTTTTGACCCGGTATGCGGCGCAGGATCCTTTGCGGATGCATATGCCGGGCCACAAGGGCAGGGGACTGGGCAGCGCTCTGGACGCTGCCTTCCCCCTGGACATTACGGAGATTCCCGGGGCGGACAGCCTGTTTGATGCCGCCGGGATCATAGCCGAAAGCGAGGCAAACGCTGCCGCATGGTATCACACTGCCGGTACGGTGTACAGCACTGCCGGCTCCACCCTGTGCATCCAGACCATGCTGGCGCTGATGCAGCAGGAGCATCGCCGGGTGCTGGCTGTCCGGAACGTGCACCGGGCATTCCTCACCGCCAGTGTGCTGCTGGGTCTGGAGGTGGAGTGGATCTACCCCACCTACACCGGCGGCATCCTGTCCGGCACCGTCACCCCGGCGCAGATCGCAGCCGCTCTGGATGCTTCCCCGACGCCTGCCTGCGTGTATGTGACCTCGCCGGATTATCTGGGGCATTGTGCGGACATTGCCGGCATCGCCGCTGTGTGCCACGCCCATCAGGCACCCCTGCTGGTGGACAACGCCCACGGTGCCCATCTGGGACTGTTCAGCCCCTCCCGGCATCCCATTGCCCTGGGGGCGGATCTGTGCTGCGACTCCGCCCATAAAATGCTGCCTGCTCTGACAGGCTGCGCCTATCTGCATACCAGTCAGCCCCGGTATGCAGCCCGGGCAAAGGCAGCCATGTCCCTGTTCGGCTCCACCAGCCCTTCTTATTTGCTGCTGGCGTCCCTGGATCTGTGCAACGCCTACCTGGCAGAGCATGGGGCAGCAGACCTTGCCCGGGTGACAGCCGCACTGACCATGCTCCGGCAGGAGCTTTCGGACTGTTGGCGGTTCTATCCGGGGGAGCCTTTGCAT
This sequence comes from Ruminococcus champanellensis 18P13 = JCM 17042, assembly GCF_000210095.1. Lineage (NCBI taxonomy): Bacteria > Bacillati > Bacillota > Clostridia > Eubacteriales > Oscillospiraceae > Ruminococcus > Ruminococcus champanellensis. The sequence continues at coordinate 2,419,695 of NC_021039.1, read as the reverse complement.
CTGACCATCTGCGCCGCCGAAAGCGGTATGGAGGGAACGGAGCTGGCACAAAGGCTGGAGGGAGAAGGGATCTTCTGTGAGTATGCAGACCGGGATTTTACAGTCTTGCTTTGCGGCTGTCCCACTACATTGCAGGAGCTTCAGCGCTTGCAGGATGCCCTCCGGCGGATCGCCGCCCTTCGGGGACAACCCCGGCAGCCGGAGCCCTTTTCCCTGCCGGTACCGGAGCAGGTATGCTCCATGCGGCGAGCGGCACTGGGGGACTATGAAACCGTTCCCGTGGAGGCGGCGGAGGACAGGATCTGCGCCGGGGTGCATGTGCCCTGTCCGCCGGCAATCCCCATTGCGGTCAGCGGCGAGCGGATCTCCGGGGCGTGCATAAATATTTTCCGCAGGTATGGCATTCCGACGGTGGATGTGGTAAAATAGAAACAGGATATATAGGGGCACGCATACGCTCTATGCGGTTTTGCCCAAGAAAGGGGGATGGATATGAAACTGTACGGCAATGCACATGGACTGGCTGCCATAGAAGCCATGTGTACCAGCGGCAGACTGCCCCACAGCTTTCTCATTTACGGAGAGCAGGGTACCGGGAAAAAGACCCTGGCATGGTACCTGGCGGCACGGCTGCTGTGCGAAGGGGCGCATAAGCCCTGCGGTAGCTGCAAGCCCTGCCACAATGTGGAGCACCGGCAGCATCCGGACGTGCAGGAGGTTCCCCACAGCGGCAAGACCGGAGGGTTTTCCGTGGAGAGCATCCGCCGGGTGTGCGCCGATGCCTACAAGACCCCCAACAATGGCATGCGGAAGCTGTACCTGTTTACGGATGCGGATCACATGACCGTCCAGGCACAGAATGCGCTGCTGAAGCTGGTGGAGGAGCCGCCGGATTTCACCTACTTTGTGTTTACCGCCCAGTCCAGGCAGGCGTTTCTGGAAACCATCCTGTCCCGGGTCAGTGCCATCGGCACCAGTGCCTGTACAGAGCCCCAGTGCACCCAGGCGCTCCTGGATGCAGGATACAGCGGAGAGGATGCGGCACGGGCAGTTGCGGTGTTTCACGGGAATATCGGCAGATGCCTGGAATATCTGTCGGATCCGGCAGTGCAGGAGACGGTCGCATTGACAAAAAAGCTGGCAGATAGTATAATGAACAGGGATGAATACGCCCTGCTGGCAGCATTGACCGCATGCAGCACGGACAAGACCCGGCTGTTGACGGCACTGGAGCTGCTGGATCGGCAGCTACGGGACGCTCTGTGCCTGCGCACGGGAGCAAATGCCTGCATCGGCTGCTACCCGGAGGGGGCGGCACAGTTCGCCCAGCGGATCACCCTGGCGCAGGGGGCACGTCTGCATGACGCATTGCTGCGCTCGGTACAGGATTTAGAAGGAAATGTCAGCCCGGCTTTGGCGGTCACCGCACTTTGCGCCGGGATCATGACGGAGAATGCATGATATAATGAGGATGAACACATGGCAGAGATCATAGGAGTACGCTTCAAGACCGTGGGCAAGGTCTATTACTTTGCGGCCAACGGCATTCAGGCACAGGTGGGGGATGCAGCCATCGTGGAAACCGCCCGGGGCGTGGAATGCGGCGAGGTTGCCCTTTCCAACAAGGAAATCCCGGAGGAGCAGATCACGGCTCCCCTCAAGGAGGTCATCCGGCTTGCCACGGCGGAGGATCTGGCAGTGGTGGCAAAGAACAAGAAAAAGGAAGAGGACGCCTTCCGGATCTGCGAGGAAAAGATCCGGTTCCGGAAGCTGGATATGAAGCTGGTGGAGGTGGAATGCACCTTCGACAACAGTAAGCTGCTGTTTTACTTTACGGCGGAAAACCGGGTGGATTTCCGGGAACTGGTGAAGGATCTGGCAAGCGTGTTCCGTACCCGCATAGAATTGCGGCAGATCGGCGTCCGGGACGAGGCAAAGCTCCTGGGGGGACTGGGCATTTGCGGCAGGGAATTCTGCTGCAAGGGCTATCTGGGAGATTTCCAGCCGGTTTCCATCAAGATGGCGAAGGAACAGGGTCTGTCCCTGAATCCCACCAAGATCTCCGGCACCTGCGGCAGGCTGATGTGCTGTCTGAAGCATGAGCAGTATGCCTATGAGCAACTGCTGAAGGTGACCCCCAAGGCAGGGACTATGGTACAGCTTCCGGATGGCACCCAGGGAGTGGTGGAGGAGGTATTCCTCCTGACCGGCAAGCTCCGTGTCCGGCCGGAGGGCGCAGAGGTAGGTACCCTGGTCAGCAAGGACGAGGTGCAGGTGCTGCATGCCACCGAGGGCAGCCGGGAGCAGCGACCGCCCCGGAAGAAACCCCAGCCTGCCCAGAACAGTGCGCCCAAGGAGCAAAAGCCCCAGAAGGAGGCAAAGCCACGCCGGGACAGCCGTCCCCCCAGACAGCGCAGCGACCGTCCGCATCCCCCAAGGCAGGGACGGCAGGACAAGCAGAACAAGCCTCCCAAGGCGGAATAGCCGATGGAACCCAAGATCAACTACCAGCTGAAGCTGGAGCAGATTTTACAGGGACTGGAGGGCACACCCCGGCTGTTGCTGCATAGCTGCTGTGCTCCATGCAGCAGCTATGTGCTGGAGTATCTGTCCCGGTATTTTCAGATCATGCTGTTTTATTACAATCCCAACATCGATCCCCCGGCGGAATATGCCCGGCGGCTGGCGGAGCAGGAACGGCTCATTGCTGCCCTGCCTGCGGAGCATCCGGTGACGCTGATTCCCGGGGAGTACGACCCGGCGGTGTATGCGGAAGCAGTCCGTGGGGTGGAGGATACCCCGGAGGGGGGCGAGCGGTGCAGACGGTGCATCGCCCAGCGAATGGAGGAGGCAGCAAAGCTGTGCCGGGCGGAGGGCTGTGACTGGTTCACCACCACGCTGACCATCAGTCCCCACAAGAACGCCCCCTACATCAACGCCTGCGGTGCCGCATTGGCGCAGAAATACGGCGTGCAGTTTCTGCCCTCGGATTTCAAAAAGCGTGGAGGCTATCAGCGCTCCATACAGTTGTCCGGCATCTATCAGCTGTACCGGCAGGACTTCTGCGGCTGCATCTACAGCCGCCGGGAGGCGGAACAGCGGCGGATCCAAAAAGCACAGACAGAAACAGCCTGAGAAGGATTCCTTCCCAGGCTGTTGCCTTTCCCATTGTCTTAAGATGTCCCGGTGCGGAATACCTCCACGCTGCCGAAATAGGCGGCAAGCACGGGCTCTGCTCCGTTATACAGCTTCAAGGGCTGCTTGGTGCCCAGATATATCAGGCATAGCCCTGTTTTCGGCTGCGAAAAGCTGCTGCGGTATGGATACCCATCATTCACGCCCGACTGAATCATCCACATACCGTCCGGGTATGGAGCCACCAGCCCCGGATTCCCATACCGGGTGTTTGTGCTGTGTGGATACCCATCGTTCACGTTCAGCTCTAACGTCCACGCCATGGCTCACACCTCCGTGACCGGGAACCCGATGCTGTTCAGATA
>NC_021039.1:2412877-2415912 GCF_000210095.1 Ruminococcus champanellensis 18P13 = JCM 17042 | reverse complement strand
TTCACGTTCAGCTCTAACGTCCACGCCATGGCTCACACCTCCGTGACCGGGAACCCGATGCTGTTCAGATATGCCCCACTCTTACCCTGTGCAGCGGTCACATACTGGACATTATCCCCATTGTAATAGGTGATGCCGGTGCCGATCAGACTCGACACTATGCAGGATGTGGCGGTGGCTTTCACCGGATACAGCCCGATGGTATACTCGGATGTGTTGGTGAACTCTACCGCGATAAAGCTGTTTTTCATAGGCTTGTTCCCGTCCGTGATGTAGACCAGTCCGCTATTGCCGGTGCCGCTCAGAGTGATGCTGCCCCGCATCAGGCAATCCTCCAGACCGGAGTAGCTGAACAGATTTCCGCGTCTGCCGCCCTCAACGGTTAACGGCATATCCAGCATGAAATTACAGTCGGTGAAATCGCACCGGGTGGCGATGCCGTAGGGGATGCCGCTGCCCTGTGCCTGCATGGCAAAGGTACAGGATTTGCAGGCCATGCTATGGGTACTGCTGCCTGCCGCCAGCAGGTATGCCTCTGCTGCGAAATATTTCACCCCGGTGAAGCTGCATCCGGTCAGCGTGGTGTTCGACATGCTCAGCAGGGATTTTGCCCCGTTGCTGCACACCAGATTGTCAAAATGCAGGTCGCTGACCTGGGTGACGGCAGTGGTGGTGGATACCAGGAAATGATCCGATGGGGAGGAGAAATACAGATTCCGGATCCGCCAGCCGTTCCCTGCCAGGCTGGCGCAGTTGATATCCAGCCGCTGTGTTACCGGGTTGGTTGCGGAGCCGTTCAGATCCAGGATCTTCGTGGATGCATCCGGATCCATCTCCACATACGCCCCGGCTGTGCCTGCCGCTGTGCGCAGGTCTGCCAGGGTGCTTACGATATAGGGGTCTGCTTGTGTGCCGGTGCCAATCATGCTTCCACCTCCTCTACAATGAGATACAGGGTGTCAGCACCCGGGGTCAGGGCGTTGTATTCCGCCTGGGTCACCGGTTGGATCCGCCCCTCCAGGGTTGTGAGCCTGTTTTCAAAGCCCGTCAGCTTCAGAGCCGCCGCCCGTGCGTCCAGCTCTGCCAGTGCCTGTTCCAGCTTTGCCGCCAGCTGATTCAGCGTCTGCGCCGTCAACGTCACCGTGGCAGGATCCGTTACGGCGCTGACCGCCGGCAGGATCTCAATGTCCGTCAGCTGATACTCCAGCACCAGCGTGCCATCCTCCTGCCAGGTGTCCGAATCGGTTTCGCTGCCGGATGCTTCTGCCGCATCCGCTGTGGTGAACGCCCGCAGGGACAGTTTCAGCACCCCCGGGGTTACGGTAAATGCTCCGGTCACCTCCCACTGTACCGTGACCGTATCCTCCGATACCGCCTTTTCCAGAACCTGTTGGGCTTGCTTTCCCTCTGCATTCTCCCCGGTCAGGGCAAAGGTGCAGCCGGACAAGTCCCATCCCGCATAGTATCGGGGCAGGGCGAATGCCACCTTGTCTGCGTGCCGCTCCCCCTGGGAAAACAGGTGGGCGATGGCACCGCAGTCAATGCGCTTGCCGTTTGCTTTGAGCGTCATTCTATGACTTCCTTTCGCTGTAAAGTATGCGTTTGCCGCATCTGCAAACAGCGCTTTTTTTCGGAAAGTTGCACGCTTTCGTGCAACTATGCAGAAAAATACCCGGAGGTTTTCCGCCTCCGGGTCATTTCCTTATTCGGTGATTCTGCGGCATTCCATATAGAACCGCTTGTCCGCCGCATGCCCCATGGAGAAGGTTTTTCTGGGCAGTGCCCCGTCTCCGATGACTGTGGGGAACAGCTCCTCCTTGCCCATGTCCGGCAGCAAAAAGCCAATGGCATCCGGCGCTGCAGCCAGCCGCTGTACCACGTCCGCCCCGTGGATATAGTCGATCTTTGCCCCGGGGTGGGCTGCCAGATAGCCGTCCAGGAATTGCTGCAAGCTGCCCACCGTCAGCTTGGAAGTGGGCGCATGCACCGCAGACACACCCTGCTTCCCCCCCTGGATCCAGGTAAAGCACTGGCAGTCTGCCTGCGTCCCCTCTGTCAACTGCAACGCCTGCTGCATCTGTCCCATCAGATCCGCCGGATCCACGCCGGTAACGATCCGGTGAATGGCTTCAAACTGCAATGCGTCACTGTGCAGATTCACAAGCTCTACCAGGGCATACCGTGCCGGATGGCTGGACAGATCCTCTCCCGGATGCTCCGCCTTCAACTGCTCGTAGCATGCCTTTGCAGTGGCAAGGGAGTGGTTCCCGTCCCCCATGGCGTACTGGAGCACCGGAGTGCCGGGAGCAAGGTCATATTTTTCTGCAAAAGCCGCCGGATCCGCCAGAGCGTCCAGAGCATCCAGTACCTGCTGCTGCATGTCCGCCGGGATCAGATAACCTGTGAGATGTCCGCCTCCCTGCATCAGGTCAAAATCGTACAGCTTCTGCATACTGTCCTTCCGTGCCGCCAGAGGCTCAATGACGGTTCTGCGGATATCGTCGATGAGGATCATAATATGGGGCAGCTCCAGGGGCGCACCCTGCCGTACCTTTTTCCGGGGCGGGATCCGCTCCAGCACGGTGGCTTCCGTTGCCCGCACCGGGGAGGTGCTGCCCTTGGCGTAGTCGTACTGCTCCAGATCCAGCTTGCCGATCAGCCCCTGCCGGCATTTGCCGTCGCTCTGGATCCGCTCCACATAGATCAGCGCATCCGGGTAGCAGTCCAGACAGCCTGCCTTCAGATCCGCCTGCATGGCAGCCTGGATCTTTTCGATCCGATGCTCCACATCCGGCTGCTCCAGGTACAGCTCCGGCAGGATTAGCTGCAGGGTGGAGGGACTGTCTCCCACCTGCTGCGCCACAGCGTTCCAGTAATCCGGCTCGCTGGTGTACTGGTCGCATGCCACCACTGCCCACTTGGTTTTGTCAATGTCCTTGCCCGGCAGGAGAATGTCCGCCGGTGAAAATGCTGCTTGCATGATATGCCCTCCCGTTGTTTGATGTTGTGGCAACACCGCGCAAAGCACGCTTGGC
>NC_021039.1:2402702-2412597 GCF_000210095.1 Ruminococcus champanellensis 18P13 = JCM 17042 | reverse complement strand
TTGCCTTGATACGTTACTGTTATGTATTATAGCATATGCCCGGTGGTTGTGCAAGCAAAAACAGGAGTCTGTCTGCAACAGGCTCCTGTTTTCCGTTTACTTGCTCATGATCTGGGAAATCACGTCCAGAATCTTATCGTGGCAGCCGCCGCAGCCGGTGGAGCAGTGGGTGATCTTCTGCACATCTTCAAATGCGCTCTCCACGTTTTCAAACCGGGTCTCCCGGTGCAGGGCGTTTTCCACGTCTGCATAGGTCACCTGCATGCAGTGGCAGATCGTGTAGTTTTCCATCAGCCGAAGTACCGCTTCAGCAGGCCTGCAAATGCGCAGCCGTGTCTTGCCTCGTCCTTTGCCATTTCGTGAACCGTATCGTGGATGGCGTCCAGATTCAGCTCCTTTGCCTTTGCAGCCAGCTTCTTCTTGCCCTCGCAGGCACCGCTCTCTGCGGCTACCCGCATCTCCAGGTTCTTCTTGGTGGAGTCGGTGATGACCTCGCCCAGCAGCTCTGCGAACTTTGCCGCATGCTCCGCCTCCTCGTAAGCCGCCTTCTCCCAGTACTGACCGATCTCCGGATAGCCCTCCCGGAATGCAACTCTTGCCATTGCCAGGTACATGCCCACCTCGGTACATTCCCCGGTGAAGTTCTGGCGCAGACCCTCCACGATTTCCGGATCCACACCCTTTGCAACGCCTACCACATGCTGGTCAGCCCATGCCACAGCGTCCTCCTTCTGCTCTACAAACTTGGAAGCAGGTGCCTTGCACTGCGGACAGAATGCCGGGGGCTCGTTTCCTTCGTGTACATAACCGCAAACAGAACATACAAACTTTTTCATACTCGTATCCTCCATATATGATTTTTTAGATTTGAAAAGCCTGTCTTGACTTTTCGTTGTATTTAGTTTATCATAAAGGAAAACGAAATTCTGTTGCAATTGCAACATTTACGAAATTCGGGGGTGTTTTTTTGGATTTTTGCAATATTGCCTTGTTTGAAAATGTTTCCCACCATGACTGCGAGCGGATGATGCAGTGCTTTCACGCCACCAACGCAGATTTTCCTGCCGGCGCCGTGATCTGTGACTATGAAAAGACCTCCGGCAGAATCGGCATCGTCCTCAAGGGCATGGCGTCCCTGATCCGCACCGATGAAAACGGCAGCCGTACCATTCTGGAACGGGTGGAGGAGGGCGGACTGTTCGGTGAATGTCTTGCTTTTTCCGGCAATCAGGACGCCATCTATGTAACCGCCGACACGGACTGCGAGATCAGCTTCATCACCTACGATGAGATCTCCAAGCGATGCAGCAACGCCTGCGCCTGCCACACCCAGATCACGGAAAATCTGTTCCGGCTCATTTCCGAAAAGGCGCTGGGTCTCAGTGAACGGGTGGAGGTGCTGAGCCGCCGCTCCATCCGGGATCGTCTGCTGTGCTATTTTAATCTGTGTGCGGATCACGCCAAGCAGACTGTGTTCTCCATTCCCTTTACGGGCACCGCTTTGGCGGATTACCTGTGTGTGGACCGGAGCGCCATGCTCCGGGAGATCCGGAAGCTGAAAAACGAGGGCATGATCGAAATGGACAAGCGGCAGGTCACAGCAAGGTTTTTGCAGTAATGCCGGAATGGCATAGAGGTATGCCAAAAAAATAACAAGGATTTTGATTCCCGGACTTGACACCGGAGTGCCATTCGGCTATAATAGTATTTGTGGAAAATTTGATTTTCCGAGGGCGGCGCTGGTTTGCTGCCGAAATTCCGTAATTGTTTAAGGAGGAATCATCATGTCACTAACAAAGAACCCGAATGTCAACAAGTGGGTTGACGAAATGGTTGCACTGACAAAGCCTGATAAGGTAGTCTGGATCGATGGCTCCCAGGCGCAGCTGGATGCGCTGACCGATGAGGTTTGTGCACTGCCCGAGGGCAACAGAGATAAGATGTATCGTCTCAACGAGGAAAAGCTCCCTGGATGCCTTTATCATAGAACCCTGCCCAACGACGTAGCCCGTGTTGAGGACAGAACCTTTATCTGCTCCCGCAACAAGGAAGACGCAGGCCCCACCAACAACTGGTGCGATCCCAAGGAAATGTACGCAAAGCTGACCCCTCTGTTCGACGGGGTTATGAAGGGCAGAACCATGTATGTGATCCCTTATTCCATGGGTCCCATCGGTTCTCCTCTGGCAAAGGTTGGCGTAGAGCTGACTGACTCCATCTACGTTGTTCTGAACATGCACATCATGACCAGAATGGGTGTAGCTGCATTCGAGAATCTGGGTGATACCTCCAATGACTTTGTACGCGGCCTCCATTCCAAGGCTGACGTAGATCCGGAGAAGCGTTACATCGTACACTTCCCGGAGGATAACACCATCTGGAGCATCAACTCCGCTTACGGCGGCAACGTTCTGCTGGGCAAGAAGTGCTTCGCACTGCGTATCGCTTCCTTCCAGGGCAAGAACGAGGGCTGGATGGCAGAGCATATGCTGATTCTGGGTCTGAAGAAGCCCGGCAAGGAGACCAAGTACATCTGTGCAGCGTTCCCCTCTGCATGCGGTAAGACCAACCTGGCAATGCTGATTCCGCCGGAGCTGTACAAGGAGCAGGGCTACGAGGTATTTACCGTTGGTGACGATATTGCATGGCTCAAGCCCGGCCCGGACGGCAGACTTTATGCCATCAACCCGGAGAACGGCTTCTTTGGCGTAGCGCCGGGCACCAATGCAAAGTCCAACTACAACGCACTGGCATCCACCAGAAAGAACACCATCTTCACCAACGTTGCCATCAACAACGATGACATGACCGTTTGGTGGGAGGGTCTGGACAAGAACCCGCCGGAGAATGCAACCGAGTGGAAGGGCGAAAAGGTAAACGGCAAGGAATTTACCGCTGCCGGCAACAAGCTCGCACACCCCAACTCCAGATTTACCGCACCGGCAGAAAACTGCCCCTGCATTTCTCCTGAATTCAACAACCCCCAGGGTGTGCCGATCTCTGCCATCATCTTTGGCGGCCGTCGTGCAGCAACCACCCCGCTGGTATATCAGTCCTTTGACTGGACACACGGCACCTACGTTGGTTCCGCTGTTTCCTCCGAGACCACTGCCGCTGCAACCGGCGCAGTAGGCGTACTCCGCCACGATCCTATGGCTATGAAGCCCTTCTGCGGCTACCACATGGGCGACTACTGGGCTCATTGGCTGGAAATGGGCGAGAAGCTGGGCGACAAGGCTCCGAAGATCTTCAACGTAAACTGGTTCAAGCAGGATGAGAACGGTCACTTCATCTGGCCGGGCTTCGGCGACAACATGAGAGTGCTGGACTGGATCGTAAAGCGCTGCGACGGTGAGATCGACGCAGAGGAGACTGCCATCGGCTACCTGCCCAAGAAGGGTGATATCAACGTTTCCGGCATTGAGGACGAGGTAACACCGGAGATCATGGACAAGCTGCTGGCTGTTGACAAGGATCTGTGGACCAAGGAAGTTTCCGAAATGCGTGAATTCTACAAGCAGTTCGGTGACAGACTGCCGAAGGCTCTGGCTGCTGAGCTGGATATGCTGGAGGACAGACTGAAGTAAGCTTCATTTTCTTTCCAAGCTGCATGCGTTTTGCATGCGGATAAAAAGAAATAACCCGGGAGGTGCGCCCTCCCGGGTTATTTTATTCCCCCTCAAACTGCGGGATGAAGCTTTCGGAGGCGGCTTCCCCTTCCTGGGTAAAGCCGTTTTCCACTCCAAGCGCTACTGCATAGTCCACCACTGCGTCATACTCCTGCCGGGTGACCCGGCGGCACAGCAACGGATCCTGCTGTACCCAGGGCAGGGGGGTGTACTGGTTCATCAGACTGATCCAGATCCGATCCCCGTAGGTGTGATACAGATATTCCACCACCGCCCTGGCATCCGCCGTCTGCCCCGGCAGCAGCAGATGCCGCACGATGACGCCCTGCTCCATCATGCCCTCCGGGGAGAACCGGGCTGCGCCAGTCTGCCGCACCATTTCCGCCAGAGCAGGCTTTGCCGCTTCTGCATAATCTGCTGCGTGGGAGTATGCCCCGGACAGGGCGGTGCTTAGGTACTTGAAGTCCGTCAGATACACGTCCACCCACCCCTCCAGAAGTTTCAGGGTTTCCGTGTTCTCATAGCCCCCGGTGTTGTATACAATGGGAATGTGGAGTCCCTGTGCCTTTGCCAGCTGCAAGGCGTCCAGAATCTGGGGCACCATATGGGTCGGGGTCACCAGGTTGACGTTGTGGGCATGCTGCTCCTGCAGATCCAGAAAAGCATCCGCCAGCTTCTGCACGGTATATGGCTTGCCCAGCCTGCCGGCAGCGATCTCCCGGTTCTGACAGTAGACGCATTGCAGGGGACAGCCGGAGAAAAACACCGTGCCGGAGCCATGTTCTCCGCTGATGCATGGCTCCTCCCAGGGGTGCAGTGCCGCCCGGGCGATCCGGATCTCATCGGTCATGCCGCAGGCACCCCGTTCTCCCCGGAGCCGGTTTGCATGGCATCGCCGGGGGCACAGGGTGCAGTCCTTCAAAAGTCGTTCTGTATAGGTCATAGGATCCCTCCTTGTCCTTAGTATAGCGCCGGTAAAAGGGCTTGTCAAGGGCGGCAGATCGTGGTATAATAAAAAAAGAAAAGTTTGAGACAGAGCATCTATTTACAGATAGAATTTGAGTTGCGGGGACACCCGGGAGGATAGAGTATGGCGAAATTGTATGAGTCCGGCGAAAATTATCTGGAAACCATTCTGGTGCTCCACAACCAAGGGAAGAATGTGCGTTCCGTGGACATTGCCACGGAAATGGAGTTTTCCAAGCCAAGCGTCAGCCGGGCAGTGGGCATTCTGAAAAACGGAGGCTTTATTGAGGTGGATCCCTCCGACGGGTTTATCACTCTGACCCCCGCAGGCAGAGAAGTGGCAGAACGGATTTACGAGCGGCACCGGGTGCTGACGGACTGGCTGGTGGGCATCGGGGTGGATGAGAAAACCGCCATGGAGGATGCCTGCAAGCTGGAGCATGACATCAGCGTGGAGTCCTTTGAAAAGCTCAAGCAGCATTTGCGGGAAAAGCATCAACAGAATGTATAAGGTGACATGGCACAGGCGGTGCTGCTGTCGAAATGCCGGCATGGTTCTCACTGTGCCGGCATTTTTCTGCCTGTTTCCAGAAAATGCGGCGGCAAAAATTTTGTAATCGTCTTGTAATTATTCGAGCATTGTGCTATACTTAATTATAGGCATGTGTATGGACAAAAGAGCGGTTTTTTGCGAACTGCACAGAAAGAAATGAAACCGTCCCCGGGGCGGAAATAACAAATCGGAGGGAGCATGATTGATGCAGACACAGGAAAAAGATGAAGCCCTCATCATCGGGCGAAATCCTGTTTTAGAAGCATTAAAGGCGGAAGAACCGCTTGATACAATATATATGAACGGAACCGGCGGCAGTCTTGGCAGGATCTGCACCATGGCGAAAAGCCGGGGCATTGTGGTCAAGAACGTCACCGAACAGAAGCTGAGCCAGATGGCAAACGGCGCTGCGCATCAGGGAGTCATTGCCACCGGTGCCTGCGCCTCCTATGTGACCCTGGAGGATCTGCTGGATATTTCCCGGAAAAAGGGGACAGCCCCTTTTCTGATCGTCTGTGACGAGATCGAGGATCCCCACAACCTGGGTGCCATCATCCGTACCGCAGAGACCGCCGGGGCGGACGGGGTCATCATCCCCAAGCGCCGCAGCGCTTCTCTGAATGCCACGGTGCATAAAACCTCTGCCGGGGCGGCAAGCTGGCTGCCGGTGGCACGGGTGGCGAACCTGGCGGCAGCCCTGGATACCCTGAAGGAAGCAGGGGTCTGGATCTACGGTACGGATGCATCCGGCGATGCCTACGACAAGGTGGATCTCACCGGCCCCGTTGCCCTGGTGATCGGCTCCGAGGGCTTCGGCATGGGCAGACTGGTGCGGGAAAAGTGCGACTTTCTGCTGCGGTTGCCCATGTGCGGCAGGATCACCTCTCTGAACGCCTCCGTGGCAGCCGGGATCTTCATGTACGAGACCCTGCGGCAGCGGGCGGCAAAGGCGTAAGGGGGCGGTGTGATGGCAAAACGTGATCTGAATCTGGAGGATATCCTCAAGGAATACGACCCCAACGCCCCCAAGGAACCGGAACAGGCCGCCCCGGATGCTGCTCCCAAGCCGGAGCAGACCGGCACTCCCCTGACCCAGCCGGTGACCAGGCCCATTACCCCCCAGACCCGGAAACGGCGGCAGGACAAGCTGCATCGCCGTGCCCCGGCGGATACCTTCAAGCCCTCAGATGTGAAAAAGCCGGAGGTGTCCTTCATCAACTCCGCTGCAGCCATTGAGGCTGCCCAGCGTGCCAAGATGAATCCGGAGCAGGAAAAGCCACAGGCAAATTACGATACAGTGGTCATGAAGCGTCCGGCACCGGATGTGGACTACCAGCCCATGATCCGGAAGATGAGCAACTCCACCCGGGCAAAGGAAATGCAGAGCAAAAAGCGCCGTCGGCATGTGCAGTTTACATACGAGCGGGAATCCCCCAATGCCATGCCCCGGAAGCATGCGGAAGCGGAACAGACACCGTCCAAGCGGAAGGTGCGGGTGGTGGTGGAGGATCTGCAGGATCCCAACAAGGTGCCGGATTCCATTCCGGAAACCTTTCTGGAAACCCCGTATCAGGCTGTGCAGCCCACGGAATGCGTCAGCAAGGCGGAAAAAACCAGCATTGACCTGAGCAATCACCGGACGGAGGATCCCAACGAGCTGGATGTGAAATTCAACGGGGAGCGGATCCTGCTGGAGGATCAGCCCAAGCGGGCAAGGAGTCTGGATCATGAGGAGGATGCCAAGGCAGTCCGCCGGGAGATCTTTGAGATGCGCAGCAGCCTGTCCCTCCGGGTATTGGTGCTGGGCCTGCTGGCAGTCATCAGCGGATATCTGGCGCTGGCGGATTCCTACAGCCTGCCTATCTTCGCCAATATGCGGCTTGCCGCTGCCCCCAGAAGCTATGTGGGCATGCAGTTGCTGTTCGGACTGCTGGGTACTGCCACTGCTGCAAGCGTCATCGGCGGCGGCATCCGGAAGCTGTTCCAGCTTCGGGCAGACTGTGACACCCTGGCGTCCATGACCACCGTCTCCTCCCTTGGGGCGGCTGCGGCGTGCCTGTTCCATCCCGGTATGGTACAGAGCCATGTGGTGCATATCTACATGCCCATCGCCCTGCTGACCCTGCTGGGCAATACAGTGGGACAGCTGCTGATCGTCCGCCGGGCGGCACGGAACTTTCATCTGATCGCCGATAAGGTGGCGGATCACGCCGTGGTATGCGTGGAAAACGAAAAGCGTGCGGAATCTCTCACCCGGGGCACCATCGGGGATTTCCCCATTCTCGCCACCATGCGGAAAACGGAGCAGACAGTGGATTTTCTCCGGTACACCTTTTCCACGGATCTGGCGGATAAATTCTGCCGGATGGCATGCCCCATCATCCTGGTGATCTCCATCATCGTGTCCATCTTCCTGTCCATTCTCCGGGCGTCCAGTCTGGAAAGCACCCTGTGCTTCGGCTTGAGCGTATTTTCCATGTGCTTTGCCGCCTGCGCCTGTGCGGCGATTACCCTGGTGGCAAACCTGCCCCTGGAAAAGGGCACGAAGAAATTCATCAAGAACAAGGCGGTCATGCTCGGCTACCAGAGCGTGGATGATTTCTACGACGTGAACTCCATTATGGTGGATGCCTCCGCATTGTTTCCGGAGGGAAGTGTGCAGTTGTCCTCCATCAAGATCTTTTCCGACACCAAGATCGATGACGCCATTCTGGATGCCGCCAGTCTGACCCGGCATGCAGGCAGCGTCATGCAGGGTCTGTTCAGCAACGCCATCGTCGGCAAGGAGGGTATGCTCCGGAAGGTGGAGAACTTTGCTTATGAAGAATCCCTGGGGCTTTGCGGCTGGATCAACAACAAGCGGGTGCTGTTCGGCAGCCGGGAGCTGATGACCGGTCACAACATCGAGGGGCTCCCCACCAAAACCAAGGAAAACGAGCTGACGGAAGGGGGCAGGGAGGCGATTTACCTGTCCGTGTCCGGCAATCTGGCAGCCATGTTCGTGGTGGATATCAAGGGCAGCAAGGCGGTGCGCTACTGGCTCAAGGAGCTGGAAAAACAGGAAATGTGCGTGCTGGTTCGCAGTCACGATGCCATCATCACCCTGTACCGGATCGCAAAGCTGTATGATATTTCCCAGGAGATGGTAAAGATCCTGCCCAGCCGCATGCATGAGGACTTTAACGCAGAAACCGCTCCCGTGAAGCATACCAACGCTTCCATGGCATGTGCGGGCAGATTCCCCGGCTTTGTACAACTGCTTCTGGGGGCAAAGTCCATCCGCTCTGCCGCATGCTTAGGTGTGATCCTACAGACCGCCTCTGCATGCCTGGGACTTGTCATTGCCCTGGTGTATCTGTCCATGCAGGCTTATGCGGAGCTGTCTGCCACCTTGTTTATACTCTACCATCTGATCTGGACGGGGGTCACGCTGTTGAGCGTGGGCACCCGGCGGATCTAGGATACCATACCATCTCTGTGCAGTATCCAAAGAAAAACCCCGGCAGGGAGCGTCCTGCCGGGGTTTTGTGTATGTACGGGAATCTTACAGCTCTGCTGCTTGAAGGATCTGAATGGTGTTCTCCTGCTGAAGCTGCTTTTTGATGTTGGGGATCATAAGCACGGAAACGATCAGAATACTTAGTACGCCCCAGAGCAGGCACTCGTTCAGGTTGCTTTGAATCTCGCCGCCCTCATCGTAATTGTCCAGGATCTCGGACATGTCCGCCATGCAGGCAGGAATGCTCTGGTGCTCCTTTGCAAATTCCAGTTCGGTTTTACAGGTGCTCAGTGCGTTGTTGTATGCGGCGATGAATTCATCCTTGCTGTTGTAGTCCTCAGAATACAGCTTGATGTCCTCATCGCTGACGTTGTATACATCGGCGGCTACTTCCTCCAGCTCGCTCTTGGTCTGCTGAACAGCCTGGACATATTTTCCGTCATCCGCAAAGACCTTTACAAATTCCTTTGCCACGCAGAAGTAGTTGGTGCCCACGCTGAAGACCAGACACATGACCGCACAGATCACGGCACCCACCATTGAGATCTTCCCGGCGAATTTCTTGTACAGAGTCACTGCCACGGTCATTCCCACAAAGCCGGTAATGTAGGCAACGTACCCCATTTCCCACAGGATCCAGGTCATCAGCGCCAGTACCAGTGCCCCGATGGCAGCACCCAGAATGCCGTGTATCCGATCCTCCGGCACCATGGAAGCGGTTTCCCGTTTGCTCCCCAGTTCCTGCTCCAGCCGGTTCAGACAGTTGGGGCATGCCACCAGAAGATGCCCATCGGCACAGTAGTAATCCAGGGACTGTTCACTGCCGCACAGATTGCAGCAGGAGTGCATGTTGAAATTCCGCAGTACGGAAAGGATGGAATCCAGAAATGCCGCATACATTTCCCCGTTTTTCTTGACGGACTGGGCAAGCGGTTTCCAGGTGCAGACTACCTGCCGGGTGGAATCGTTGTACTGACAGGCCTGCATGTACTTGTGCTGCCCGGATATGGAATCCAGTGCGGATTGCAGCAGCAACAGATTCCCCGTGGTGGTTGCTGCATCGGGAAAGCCGGCGGAGATCTCCATCCGGTTTTCCACTGGCTTGATGAATACGGAAAATCCCCCATAGGTGCCGAAATACACCCCGGTGTTCTTGTCCAGGAACAACCCGGTCAATTCGTGCATCAGCTGGTGCGGTTTTTGCATATGTATACCCCCAAACTTTTTTCCCCGATAAACGAGTATCAT
>NC_021039.1:2385424-2402333 GCF_000210095.1 Ruminococcus champanellensis 18P13 = JCM 17042 | reverse complement strand
ACTGCACAATCTTTGTGCGGCATTACCCATAATTATTATACACCTGTTTTGTTAAAAATGCAAGTATCTTGTTGGAGCACCGCACAAAACCGTCCCGGATCCTTTGTGCCGGAGCCTGTTCCCCTTGCAACCGCCCTTCAAGTGTGCTATAATACAGACAATGACATTCCGGGAATGGAGGATGCTTATGTCAGCAAAGGAAGAATTCATCGAGATTTACAAGGAGAACATCCACCGGGAGGGTGCGGACAGACTGCTGGAGTATCTGCACCGCAGCGATTTTTTCCGTGCTCCCTCCAGCAGCCGGTATCACGGCGCCCATGAGGGGGGACTGGTGGAGCACAGCGTGAATGTGTACCACTGCCTGAAGGATTACCTGGCACGGCCACGGGTACAGGAGCTGTATGGCATGCGCTATTCGGAGGAGACCATCGCCATTGTGGCGCTGCTCCACGATCTGTGCAAGATCGACTTTTACAAGGTCAGCACCCGGAACGTGAAGAACGACCAGGGGGTATGGGAAAAGGTGCCCTATTACACCATTGACGACGCCATGCCCTACGGTCACGGGGAAAAGTCCGTGTACATTATTTCCGGCTTTTTGTACGGAGAGGGGCGGCTCACCCGGGAGGAGGCGTTCGCCATCCGGTATCATATGGGCTTTTCCGGTACGGAGGATAAAAACACCATCGGCAGGGCGCTGGAGAAATACCCTCTTGCCATGGCGCTGAACGTGGCAGATATGGAAGCAAGCTATTTCATTGAGGGAAGCGATTCCTGATGGATGCAATTGGAGGCATACACGATGCAAAATTGGTTTGAACATGCGATCATCTATCATATTTACCCCATGGGCTTTTGCGGCGCACCCAAGGTCAACACCGGCGGGGAGCCGGTGCAGCGGCTGGACAAGGTGCTGGAGATCCTGCCCCATCTGAAGGAAATGAACGTGGACACGGTGTATTTTGGCCCGGTGTTTGAATCCGTTTCCCACGGCTATGACACCACCGACTACCGTTGCATCGACCGGCGGCTGGGCACCAATGAAGGCTTTGCCCGGATCTGTAAGACCCTGCACGAAAACGGCATCCGGGTGATCCTGGACGGGGTATTCAACCATGTGGGGCGCAGCTTTCCCCAGTTTACAGACATTCAGAAAAACGGACAGAATTCCCCCTACTGCGGCTGGTTTGACAATCTGAATTTCGGCGGCCCCAGTCCCTGTGGGGATCCCTTCTGGTACGAGGGCTGGAATGGTCACTACAATCTGGTGAAGCTGAATCTCCACAACCCGGCAGTGTGCGACTATCTGCTGGAATCCGTGGGCATGTGGATCGATCGGTTTGACATTGACGGTCTGCGGCTGGATGCGGCGGACTGCATCGACTTTGATTTCTTCCGCCGGCTGCGGCAGTACTGCAAGAGCCGGAAGCCGGATTTCTGGCTCATGGGGGAGATCATCCACGGGGACTACAAGCGTTGGGCGAACCCGGAGATGCTGGACTCCGTTACCAACTACGAGTGCTACAAGGGGATCTACTCCTCCCACAACGACAAGAACTACTTTGAGATCGATTACTCCATCAACCGGCAGTCCGGTGCCAACGGCATCTACAAGGGCATCGCCCTGTACAACTTTGTGGACAACCACGATGTGAACCGGATCGCCAGCATGCTGAACAACCCGGCGCATCTGTTCAACGTGTACACCCTGCTGTACGCCATGCCCGGGATCCCCTCCATCTACTACGGCAGTGAATACGGCATTGCCGGCAGGAAGGAGAACAATTCTGACGATCCGCTGCGTCCCTGCTATGATTACCAGGAGCTGCCCGGTGCCAACCGGGAGCTGTACCGGCACATTGTGAAGCTGGGGCGGATCTACCGGGCGTATCCGGCACTGCGCACGGGAGAATACCACACGGTCATCATCCGGAATCAGCAGGTGCTGTTTTCCAAGACCTTGCAGGATCAGACCATTTTCGTGGCACTGAACCTGAGCGATGAGGGCTACCGGTTCGAGTTCGATACGCCCATGCCGGAAATGGTGGATGTGCTCAGCGGCAGCAGCATTCCGGTCAGCGGCGGCAGAGCCTGTGCGGATGTGCCGCCTCATACGGGCATGATCCTGGTGCGGGACGATATTCTCAACCGGGAGCCGGAGCAGCCGGAGCTGGCGATGGTTCTGCCCAGGACTCTGCAGGTGGGCGGCATATACCGGCACTTCAAGGGTGGACAGTACCGGGTGCTGACAGTGGCAAAGCACAGCGAAACGCTGGAGGAGCTGGTGATCTACCAGTCCTGCGGGGAGGACGGTGCCGTATGGGCAAGACCCAAGGCCATGTTCCTGGACAGCCTGCCGGACGGCAGAGAGCGGTTCGCCCTGGAATCGAATATGTAACAGCAGGCGGTGTGGCGCAGAGCCATACCGCCTTTTGCGCAGATTACCGCTGGTTGTTCTGCTGATTCTTGTTTTGCTGCTGGTTCTGCTGATTCTGGTTGTTCTTGTTCTGCTGCTGGTTCTGGTTATTCTGATTGTTCATGACAATCTCCTTTTCTCCGCACGGACAGGCAGGGCAAAGCCCGGTGCCGCCTGTGCGGAGAGCGATACCGGTAACCGCAGCCTGTGGGAGCGAAGTAGGATTCTCGCTCCCGTCAAGTGTAGTATGGACGCTGCTTCCGCTTTTATACATTCATCCGGGCGTGTTGCAATTTGCTGTGCGTTGTGCTATAATAAATTGTATATATAGTATCGGCATTGCCGGGAATGGAGAACTATTGTGAAAATAGGACTGGATGTAGGCTCCACCACCCTCAAAAGCGTCCTGCTGGATGCGGACGGGAATATTCTATACGCTGCGTATGAACGCCATTACTCTCAGATTTCAGAAAAAATTGCCGGGATGCTTTCGGACATTGCGGAAAAATTTCCCGATCTGGACCGGGTACAGCTATGCATTTCCGGCTCTGCGGGTATGGGTATCGCCAACGATTTGCAGATTCCCTTTGTGCAGGAGGTCTATGCCACCCGGATTGCCGTTAACCGGCTGATCCCCGGTGCAGATGTAATCATTGAGCTTGGGGGAGAGGATGCAAAGATCCTGTTTCTGACCGATGAGGACGCTTCCTACGGTGGGCTGGAGGTGCGCATGAACGGCTCCTGCGCCGGGGGCACCGGTGCCTTCATCGACCAGATGGCGACCCTACTGGGGATCACCCCGGATGAGATGAATGAGGCGGCAAAGGATTACCAGAAGATCTACACCATCGCCTCCCGGTGCGGCGTGTTCGCAAAATCCGACATTCAGCCCCTGCTGAACCAGGGTGCCAAGCGGAATGACATTTCCGCCAGCATTTTTGCCGCCGTGGTGAACCAGACCGTTGCCGGTCTTGCCCAGGGCAGAG
Source organism: Ruminococcus champanellensis 18P13 = JCM 17042 (assembly GCF_000210095.1). Lineage (NCBI taxonomy): Bacteria > Bacillati > Bacillota > Clostridia > Eubacteriales > Oscillospiraceae > Ruminococcus > Ruminococcus champanellensis. The sequence goes on along the minus strand of NC_021039.1, from coordinate 2,398,928 downwards.
AGATCCGGGGCAAGGTGGTGTACTTGGGCGGGCCCTTGACCTTTTTGTCGGAGCTGCGTCGTGCATTTGACCATATTCTGGGAGTGGAAGGCATTTGCCCCGACCATTCTCTGTACTTTGTTGCCATGGGGGCAGCCTTTGCCGGGAACGAGGGACAGGTGTCCCTGCATGAGATCATCCGCCAGGCGGCAGCTTATCGCTCCTCCGGTACCTACGCCTTCTGCAAGCCCCTGTTCACCAGTCAGCAGGAGTATGATGCCTTTCGTAAGCGGCATAGGAAAAACTCCGCCCATATCCGCTTCGGGGATACCCCGGAAGGGGAGGTATTCCTGGGCATTGACGCAGGCTCCACCACCGTAAAGGCGGTGCTGATGGATCAGCAGCGGCGGATCATCCGCTCCGAGTACCTGCCCAACAGCGGCAACCCGGTGCCCTTGATCCGGAGCTTTCTCACCGGGCTGTATGCGGATTTCCCAACGCTCCATGTGACCGCCTCCGCTGTCACCGGATACGGGGAGGAAATGATCCGCAGCGCCTTTGGGGTGGATTTCGGCATTGTGGAAACCATCGCCCACTACACAGCGGCAAAGGAATTCCGGCCGGATGTGGATTTTATCATCGACATCGGGGGACAGGATATCAAGTGTTTTAAGATCCGGAATGGTGCCATTGACAACATCTTCCTCAATGAGGCATGCTCCTCCGGCTGCGGTTCCTTTTTACAGACCTTTGCAGGTGCCTTGGGCTATGAGATGCAGGACTTTGCCAAGCTGGGGCTGTTTGCGGAAAAGCCGGTGGATCTTGGCTCCCGGTGTACCGTGTTCATGAATTCCAGCGTCAAGCAGGCGCAAAAGGACAACGCCGGCATCGAGAACATCAGCGCCGGCTTATCCATCAGCGTGGTGAAAAATGCTCTGTACAAGGTGATCCGTGCCAACAGCGCAGACGCTTTGGGACAGCATATCGTGGTACAGGGGGGCACCTTCCTGAACGACGCCGTGCTCCGGGCATTTGAACAGGAGATCGGCAGAGAGGTGATCCGTCCCTCCATTTCCGGCTTGATGGGTGCATACGGGGCGGCGCTTTACGCCCAGGCGCACAAGGCTTCCGCCCAGGGCAGTCTGCTGGACGCCCGGCAGTTGACCCAGTTTCAGCATCAGGTGCAGGTCATCACCTGCAAGGGCTGTCCCAACGCCTGCCGGCTGACGGTGAATACCTTTGACGGCAAGCGGAAATTCATCGGGGGCAATCGGTGCGAAAAGCCCCTTGCCACCGGGAACGCCGGCAAGCACTACAATCTGTACGACTACAAGCGGGAGCTGTTGGCACAGTGCAAGGGTGTGCCCGGCAAGCGTGGCAGGATCGGCCTGCCCATGGGGCTGAATTTCTATGAGCTGCTGCCCTTCTGGCATGCCTTCTTCACGGATCTTGGCTTTGAGACCGTGACCTCTCCCCCCTCCAACCGGAAGCTGTACCTGAGCGGTCAGCATACCATCCCCTCGGACACGGTATGCTTCCCGGCAAAGCTCATGCACGGACATGTGGAAGCCCTGCTCCGGGAGCATGTGGACGCCATCTTCTACCCCTGCATGACCTATAACCTGGACGAGGGACTGGGGGACAATCACTACAACTGTCCCGTGGTGGCATACTACCCGGAGGTGATCGAAGCCAACGTGAAGGCGGTGCAGCAGGTGCCCTTTCTGTACGATTATTTAGGGCTGCATCGCCCCAAGGACTTTACAAAAAAGATCCACGCCGTGCTGTGCCGGCAGTTCGGGGAGATCCCCCTGTCAGAGGTCAAGCACGCCGTGGCGCAGGCATTCGCCGCCCATGCCGCATACCAGGAGCAGGTGCGGAAAAAGGGTGCAGAATATCTGGAAATTGCCCGGAAGGAGCATCTGCCGGTGATCGTCCTGGCAGGCAGACCCTACCACCTGGATCCGGAGATCAACCACGGCATCGACAAGCTGATCTGCTCCTGCGGTGCAGTGGTCATTACGGAGGATTCCATCAGCCATCTGGTGCAGCGGTTCAACACCCATGTGCTGGATCAGTGGACGTATCACTCCCGGCTGTATGCGGCAGCAAAATATGTGGCGGACAGCGGCGACCCCATGCTGAACCTGGTGCAGCTAGTGTCCTTCGGCTGCGGGGTGGACGCCATTACCACCGACGAAGTCCGGGAGATCCTGGAACGAGGCGGCAAGATCTACACCCAGATCAAAATTGACGAGATCACCAACCTGGGGGCGGTGAAGATCCGCCTGCGCAGCCTGTTTGCCGCATTGCAGGCGTAACGGAATACTGGTACACCGAAAGGACGGTTTATGGATACATGAGCACCAACGAACCACAGGTCTGCTTTACCAAGGAAATGCAGAAGGATTACACAATTCTCATTCCCAATATGGCGCCGCTGCATTTTGAGCTGCTTCGGGCGCTGTTCAATGCCTACGGCTATCATGTGGAGCTGCTCCGCTCCGATGGCCAGGCGGTCATTGACGCCGGACTGAAATATGTCCACAACGACACCTGCTATCCGGCACTGCTTGCCATCGGGCAGTTGATGCATGCCCTGGAAAGCGGCGCATATGATCTGGAGCATACGGCAGTGATGATTACCCAGACCGGAGGCGGATGCCGGGCGTCCAACTACATTCACCTGCTGCGGAAGGCGCTGAAAAAAGCAGGGCTGACCCATGTGCCGGTGATTTCTCTGAATATGTCCGGACTGGAGAAGGAAAGCGCATTCAAGCTGACCCTGCCGTTGCTGAAGGAGGCGGTGGCACTGCTGTCCTATGCGGATATGCTGATGATCCTGGGGAACCAGGTGCGTCCCTATGAGGTGAATCCCGGGGAAACGGATCAGTTGATCGGTCAGTGGATCCAGCAGCTTTCCGCACGGATCGTGCCCCGGCGCCCCACCAAATTTGAACAGCTGCGGCAGACCCTGTCCCAGATCAGTACTGCCTTTGCCGCCATTCCGGTGCAGCGTACCCAGAAGGTACGGGTGGGGGTGGTTGGCGAGGTGTATGCAAAATTCTCCCCCCTTGCCAACAACCACCTGGAGGAATTCCTCCGGAGCCAGGACTGCGAGGTAATGCTGCCCGGGCTCATGGGCTTTCTGATCTTCAAGGTGGATAACCGGCTGGAGGATATCAAGCTCTACGGCGGCAGTCGTGCCAAGGCCACTCTGGTGCGGTTCCTCATCAAATACCTGACCAATATCGAGTCCGTCTTTCTGGACAGCATCCGGGTCACACGGCAGTTTTCCGTGCCTGCTTCCTATATGCAGATCAAGGAAATGGTGCGGGGGATCATCGGCTACGGCAGTAAGATGGGGGAGGGCTGGTTCCTGACCGGTGAAATGCTGGAGTTGATCGCCCACGGGTATGAGAACATTGTCTGCTGTCAGCCCTTCGGCTGTCTGCCCAATCACATTGTGGGCAAGGGCATGATCCGGAAGATCAAGGCAAAAAGCCCCATTGCCAATATTGTACCCATCGACTACGATCCGGGTGCCACCCGGGTCAATCAAGAAAACCGCATCAAGCTGATGCTGGCAGTGGCACGGGAGCGGCTGGAGGCTGCATATCCTGCCCCCACAGCGGAGGTGTGACGAAATGAGGAAAGTCATCATGAAGGACTCCAACAAAAAGCAATCCCCGGCGAGCATCATCGGGGGGATCCTGTTTCTGATCGTCTTTATCGGCAGCATCATTGCCATGTATATCGCATCTCAGACCGACACCTACCTGTGTCTGGTGATCGTCTTTGGCTTTTTCGGCTTCATGTTCCTGCTGGCAGGCTTTCAGCATATCAAGCGTCTGAATGTGGGCAACCTGGTGTTCCTCACCGTGGGCCTGGAGTCCCTCATCGGCATGTTTGTGGTATACCGGCTCCGGTACGGTGATGTGGGTCAGAAAGACCGGATGCTGGAGGCTGCGCCGACCCTGGGGTGCCTGGGCTGTGCATTGTTCGGACTGGTTCTGCTGTTCGGCGGCATCATTACCCATCGGCTGAAGGAGAAGCGATGCAGCCAGGAGATTACCGCCGAGGTCATCGAAAAGGTGGTCACCTTCACCAGTACCAACAATATGACCCACAAGACTCAGACCAGATATGCGCCCCGGGTGAAATACGAATGGTTTGGCAACGAGTACGAAACCCAGGCGGAGGTTCGCCAGAGTGAACAGGATTTCGAGATTGGGGATACCATGACCATTTACATCAACCCGGAGGATCCGGAGGACGCATACTTCCCGGGCAGGAGCGCTGTGGGAGGCTCCCTGATCTTCGGTATTATTTTCCTTGCAGCGGCAGTTCTGGTGTATGTGCTGCTGCATATGCAATAAAGCAGTAAACAGAAAGCCCCGCACGATTTGCATCGTGCGGGGCTGTTTTGTTTTCGGAATCAGAGACCGCCCTTGACGTAGAACAGCTCATAGATGGACAGTGCGCAGCCTGCCAGGAAGCTGTATCTGCCGTCTGCCCGGCTGAACTCCAGCATGTCGTTTACGTCCTCCACGCCCAACAGCTCTGCCAGCTTGTTCTTCAGATAATCGAAGCAGTATTCGTTCATCTTGCAGTTGTGCAGCACTACCTTGTCGGCATAATGAGCACAGATCAGGTTGTTGATGAGCACAGCCATGGTATCCAGGGTGTAATGTGCAATCTCCTGTACGCTCTTGTCCCCGTGGGTGTATGCGTCGTTGAACAACTCCTCGGTAATGCGCTCTCTGTCGCCGCCGGTGGCGTTGTACAGGTAGGGCATGGTCTCCTGGGAGTATGCCTCCTTGATGGACTCGATTAATACATGCTCTGCCAGTTCCGCCTTGACGCTGCCATCCGGATAGTCAGGACATGACTTTCCGCCGGGACGCACGATCATCCGCTCCACCCGATCCGTGTGGATCTGGTAATCGGACATCAGACTGTTTTGGTTGAGCACAGCCAGATTGATTTTCTCGCCCAGGGCCAGCAGGATATGATTGAACCGTTTGCCCTCATGGGTTCGGTGATCCTGGGTTGCCATTGCCAGCAGCCCTACAGCATTCCCGCAAAGCACCGGCAGCTCCAGCGCCTTCTGCAACGGGTCTATCACCCTGCGGCAGTACAGTGCGCCGTCCCGGATCCTGATCCGCATCTTGCTCCACATATTGGGCATTACAGCTACGCCCAGGCCAAGGATCTTGTTCTTGCTCAGACAGCTGTTGGAAATCATATCATTGCAGGAGGAAACGATAAAGTCCATAACATCCTGGTTTGTGGTTTCCTCGCCGATGGGCATCATAGCCTTGTCCAGCACCTCTGCATCCAGGGTGGACAGACCCACGCTGACATAGCCCTCGGAGATGGTTGCACCCAGTGCGAACTTGTTGGTGGCGTTGATGCCGATGAGAATCTTTCTTCTGCCTTTCTGGAGCTTATCCAGCTCTATGGGAGCCTCGCCCAGCTCCTGCAATACGCCCTCGGAGATCATTTCATTTGTAATGATGGTAACAGCTGCACGGGTCAGCTGCAGCTGGGAGGCAATGTCCACCCGGGAAATTGCGCCGTTTTCGTGTACGACCCGCAGAATCTGAAGCCGATTCTGTCGCTTGAGGTCAAGTTTACTGATACCTCTTTGTTCCATGTTCTGCACCGCCTTGTCATATAATTTTCGATATGTGTTTATTCCGTCGCCAATGAAATGTAATGACTTTCAGCATTCAGCAGAGATTGTTTTTTATAAATCTGGTGCTTATGAATCTGATTTAGTTCACATTTATTATATCAGATATCAACACTCTACTGGTGTATATACTATGAACTATATATGTCTAAAATGTTACTTTTCGATCGCTTCTAACAAAACGCCCACCACGGGTAAAGTTAACAAAGAAAATACGGTACTTATCGCAAAGATCTGTGAAGCATATTCCGCATTTTTATCGTTCTGTACCGCAAACAGGGTGCAGGTGATAGCGGTGGGTGCGGCCATGGACAGAACCACTGTGGTAAACACCGCCGGATCCAGGGGCAGGGCAAAGAACATGCCTATGGTGAGCAGAGGCATCAGCAGCAGCTTGTACCCGGCAATCAGATATACCCGCTTTTGCAGCAGTGCCTGCTTCAGACTGCCCTGGGCGATGGTGGCACCGGCAACCAGCATGGCAAGGGGCGTGTTCATGCCGGCAATCTGCTCTAAGGTTTCTGACAGAAAGCCCGGCAGGGTGATCCTGCCGAAAAACAGGATCATGCCCAGGGGGATTGCCAGAATGGCAGGGGAACGCAGCACATGCAGCAGGGAACGGGGATCCCGGCTGCCGGTAACGGACATGATGCCATGGGTCCAGATCAGCAGGTTGAATACGGTAAGGAAGGCGGTCAGATAAAAGACCCCCTCATACCCTAGCAGTGCCTTTACCAGAGGGATCCCCATAAAGCCGCAGTTGGAATATACGGCGGACAGCCGCTCCACGGCGGTTTCCCTGCCGGGCTTGTTCCGGATCAGCAGGGTGGCGAGCCCGATGCCTGCCCCCATGGCAACGGCGGACAGGAGAAATGTCCATCCCAGATTCTGCACCAGCCGCAGCTCCAGCTCCCGGTGATAGGCAAGCAGGATCACGATGGGGTTGACCACCTGCAATACGATGCCGGACAGCTCCTTGACGCCCCGGTCTGTGAGCAGATGCAGCCTGTAGCACAGCATGCCGGCGAGGATCAGCAATAGCATGATGGCGACCTGGTTGGTGAGGATGGATACCATGGAAAAGCTCCTTTCAAAACAGAACTGCCGCAGACTGCGGCAGTTGGTGTCAGAATATGTTGATGATCATGGTGCAGGCGTAGAATACCACCAGCACGCACCAGAACACTGCCTGCATGAGTCTGCACATCCATTCCGGCGCAAAGGGCGGTTTTTTCCGGCGGATCCGCCGGATCACCAGATACCCGGCGGCAGCCAGCGCACCGGCTATGGTGATGCCCAGGGCGAAGCGGAAGCCTCGTGGCACGAAATGCAGTTGGATCTGATTCTCGCCTGGCTCTACGGGAATTGCCATAAAGCAGCCGTCAATGGTCTGGATCTCACAGGGCTTGCCGTTGACGGTGGCGGTGAAGCCCGGATCCCAGGGAATCGCCAGGTACAGGTAGGAGGGGCCGTCCGCTGTGCAGGATGCGGTAATGTCATTGCCGGAGTCCGTTACATAGGCACCGTTGACCTGCTCCAGCGCCCGTTCCATACCATCCAGGTCGATGCCGAATACCCCCATGGAGGATACGGAGATATTGTGCCGCAGTACCACCCGGACGGTGACGTTCTGATTCTCCATCACCCCAAGCTCCAGCAAGCCGTTGCTTTTCTTTTCCGGATAATCCAGGGTCACGAAATGGCCGTTGATGCTGACCGCCACGGATTCGTAGGTATCGGATACAATGGGCGCACCCTCGCAGGTGTCGAACAGGTCAAAGTACAGTGCCTGTCTGCCGGAAACGAAAAAGCTGTAGGAAATGGAGTGATCGGCGCTTTCGCCCACGATATTTACATTGTGCTTGCCGTTCGCATACTCATAGGCGGCGTGGCTCTCCTTCGTAGGCTCGTAGCTGGTGATCATGCTGTCCGTGCCAAACCACGCCCTTGCCAGCGCCTTCTGGTCAGCGATCCGGTCATTGCCTGTGATACCGTTCAGCAGGGCGGGATCGCCGGACTGCACCGTACCTACGGGCATGCAAAGCTGGTTTTTTGCCAGGCTCAAGCCGCAGTCTGTGGTGGTGGTAAGGGTCTGCCAGGGGGCAAACTCATCCTCCAGACCGAAAATATACCGGTTGGCGAGAATGGCATCCGACAGCACTGTGCCGCCGGTGGTGCCAATCTCCATCCAGTAGGAGCTGTACCCCATCTTCTTCATCATCTGCATGGTACGGGAGGCAGTCAGAGAGGTGTAGTGCCCGATGGTATTGTATCCAATGGCACCGATCATATTTACATGGCTGTACTTCCGCTCCATCCGCACCCGGTAATAATCCGGGTCATCGGCGAGCTCCGACAGGCTCAGAGTCTGGGCGTAGAGGGTATCCTCCACAGCGGGACGGGCAATGTACACCGACAGATTCAGTCCGCTTTCCAGGGCGAACAGCAGGGACAGGGACACGGTAAGGATCCGCTGGGACAGGAGTCCCTCCCGGTAGAACCGGATGCCGCAGTAGTAGCCGAACAGGGCAATGGATGCAGGGATCAGCAGCAGGAAGAAGGATGCCACACTGTGCCAAAGGGTGTCCGTGTAGCTGCATATGGTGTTGTACCACTGGGTGCACAGGATCACGATGGATACGGTCAGAGCAATCAGAATCCCCACCATGGCATAAGCAGCCCGGATGTGTCCCCGCCCCTGGGCAGGGGGCGGCGCCGGCTGGGCGGTGAGGATCTCCGCTACCAGGCTCAGACCCAGCAGCACGGTGATATACCCGTACCGGAGGGGATAGCACTGGTAGCTGCCCGTGTGCCAGAGCAGATTCACCGGCTCCAGCAGTACCGGGATCAGCATGAGCATATACATCCACTTGGTGTGGGGCGTGACGGATGCCCGGCGCTTGCCGAACAGGAAAAACAGAGGCACCAGGCAGATGGTGGTACACATGAGCAGGGCGATCTTGTCCCCGATGCTTTTGAACACCAAAGTCTCCCGGAGCTTCTCCATGGTGGTGCCCACTCTGCCGGAGTCCATGACCTGTAGCAGGGAGGGGAGCCAGATCACAGCCGTGATCAGCAGGGCGCATGCGCTGGCGTACACGAACCGGAAGGCGATCTGCCGCCGCCGTGTCTGATCGGACATGAAGTAATACTGCAGCCCTACATATAATATAAGGAATATGCCGATGCTGAAACCCAGATAGTACAGCACCGCTACACAGGCACTGCATGCGCAGATATACCCCAGCATTTTTCCGTCCCGGATGAGAGCGTCCAGAGAGAGCATCAGCAGGGGAAACAGGTACAGCAGATCCAGCCACACCAGGTTTTGATAATACAGCAATCCGTAGCCGCATAGCCCGTAGGTCAGGCTCAGCAGCAGCATCCAGGAGGTGCGCAGAGCGGGATACCGACGCCGCAGATACCAGCCGGCGCTCCAGGCGGCAACCGCCAGCTTCAGCATCACCAGCAGATTCATCAGAGTGAGCATCTGGGATTCCTGCACCAGGCATACCAGCAGGGAGAAGGGGCTTGCCACAAAGAAGAAGTAGACCCCCCACATATTCATGCCTCCGGCGTTTCCTCCGGTGTAGAACATACTGCCGTCTCCGGTGAGTACATGCCGCAGGTCCAGCATCAGGGGGATGACCTGCTGCTCCATGTCGCACCAGGCAATGCTTTTGGTGCCGAAGGGGGCAATGCCGCAGACGGTGTAGAAGATGCTGAAAATCAGCAGCATCACCACCGGGGGGAGCAGCCCGCGTATCCATTTATTGTTCATAGGTATAATCCTCGAATTCTGAAAGATTCGGCACACTGCACAAGCCTGCGCAAGGGAGCCTTCCGCCTGCTGCACAGGCATCTTATTCTATTGTACAGGCTTTCGCTATGAAAGTCAAGAAACGGAAATATCAAAAATGTGCGAAAAAGGGGTTGACAAAATTGGCGGACTGTGCTAAAATAATAAAGCTGATTCATGTAATCGGTGTATCCGCCATACATGGAGAGGTGTCCGAGTGGTTTAAGGAGCTGGTCTTGAAAACCAGTGATCCCGCAAGGGACCGTGGGTTCGAATCCCACCCTCTCCGCCAACACCCTTGAGAGGATACAACGCTGCCATTGGAGAAATACCCAAGTGGTGAAGGGGCTCCCCTGCTAAGGGAGTAGGTCGGGAAACCGGCGCGAGGGTTCAAATCCCTCTTTCTCCGCCATAAGTCCACCGTATTTTTGATAGAATTACGGTGGACTTTTTCTATGCCCGAAAACCGCTTGAAATAAGGCTTTTCGGCTATTCCGCACATAAGCGAACCCCGCTGCAGAGCAATTCTGCGGCGGGGTTTCGTGCGTTTTATAGGGTTCGTGGACTTCTATGCCGTTGTAATCGTTAAACGGCTGAGGTAATCGTTAAATCACAGAGGCATTCGTTAAATTGCAGGGATAATCGTTGAATTAGAAGGGAATTAAAAAATCAAAACACTCACAACCTCTATTCGCATAGTTTCATTTGGGGGGCAAAAACAGCATCACAGGTTGTGTTCGCATGGATTTTTAACCTGTGATTGTCATGCTGCACCTCCGTTATTTTGAGTCTCCGTGCAGTTCGCGATAGAGCCGCTCGGCAAGCGCCTGCTGGATGATGCGATATTTCTCGGCATCAAGGAACAACTGCTCATAAGCCTCCGTGTTTTCCATATAAGCCTGCTGTGCGGTTGTGTCAAAGATACCGGGGAAAATACTTCGCTCATAAACTTGCCGATCATTGCTTTTAGCAGCTTTTTTGACTTTTGCATCCTGGCGCATTTTTGTATAAAGAGTATCCACCATAACGCGGTCAGCATCTGTGAAGTCACCAAAGAATTCTTCGTTGATTCTGGCAATGATCTCATCGAGCGGACTAAGTCTGTCTTTCTGTCCTCCGGCGCGTTTCGGTTGAGTTGGCTTCCAGGAGCCGGGAGTAGCCTCCAGCTCAATCGCTCCTTCATAAGTCTTTTCAAGGCGGTAGTATTCCAGTTTCACGCGGTTGTCGAGGTCAAACGGCTGCGTCTTGTCGGACGGGAGCAGCTTGGCAAGGTAAGAGCAGAGAATGTATTCCTTATGAAGTTCCTTATCGAACATCCTTGTAATCTGCGAAATGTAGTTATACCATTTCACGAATGCACGGACTTCTCTGCGGAACTGATACCGCTGTTCCTGATTAAGCTGATTGTACTTGTCCGCGACAGGTTTGAGGATATTGGAGATTTTGCCCTGTGTCGCATTCGCCTTACGGACATCGGGATCGAAGTAAATCTGTGATACCGCTTCAATATCAGCATCCGTATAAACTTTAAAGTCGCGCAGGATTTTCTGCGTGGTGTAAATAAGGTCAAAGTTGATTTCTTCGTCAAGGCTCGTTTCCTGATAGAACTGCTGAAACGCCTCGCGGATGCGGTCAACATCATTCACGAAGTCAAGGACATAGGTATCCACCTTGCCGGGATAAGTTCTGTTCAGACGGCTCAATGTCTGAACGGCTTTTACATCGCGCAGTTCCTTATCCACGATCATGGTGTGCAGGAGAGGCTCATCAAAACCCGTCTGATACTTCTCGGCAACGATAAGGATATCGCCTTCATCGTGGAATACGCTCTTTGTCTGGCTCTCTTTGACGCGGTTTCCGTTGCTGTCCACGTTCATGGAGCTTTCGGTGTATTCCGGGCTGTTGGGGTCATCCGGGTCTTTCAGGCTTCCGCTGAACGCAATCATAATCTCGATATCGTCATAATCGTTCTGCTCCAGATACCGCTTGATTTCATGGTAGTAACGGACAGCCGCAAGACGGGATGCGGTGACAACCATCATCTTTCCGAGGCCGCCGATCTTGTGCTTGGTAACATCGCGGAAGGTTTCCACGATGATGGCCGCTTTCTGTGCGAGATTATGTGGGTGCAGCTCCTCGTAGCGGCGAATGGTACGCACGGCTTTGGAAGTCGGAACATCCGGGTTGTCCGGTACGTTCTTTGCAATCTGATAGCACATCTTATAGGTGGTATAGTTCGCCAGCACATCCAGGATAAAGCCTTCCTCAATAGCCTGCCGCATTGAATAGATGTGGAAAGGATGGAAAGAGCCGTCCGGCTGCGGTTCACCAAAAATTTCGAGGGTCTTGCCCTTTGGTGTGGCCGTGAAAGCGAAGAAGCTCAAATTCTTGTGCTTGCCCTGACTGAGCATATTGAATCCTTTTGCGCATGATGGGACCAATTGAAGCGGTCGAGGCTGGTACGCCATAATAGTCGCACACCTTCTTATAAGAAAAGCGGAAGGTCCCGTCGGCCAACGCATCCGACAGCCGGTTGGTATATCGGCAACCCTTATCACCAAAATCAATAGGCTCCGGAAAGACGCTGTTGTTGCAGCCATCGCAGCGAAGGTATGTCTGATAGAAGGTCAGGTCGAATACCCGGAATCCCTTCTCGTCATCATCGACTGGGTCTTTATCCCACAATATATCTTTGAATGTCCTTTTTACAACCTTGGAGCATCTCGTTTTTGTTGAACCGCAGGCAGGACACGGAAGCTTATCGTCCGAAAAGTAGCGTTTGTGAACGGCATAGTAATGGCTGTCGGTGCTGGCCTTCAATACAAGAAGATCGGGAATGCCGAGAGCTTCCGTCATAGGCTTGGACACATCTTTTTCTTTATATCGTCTCTTACCCAAGGGCACACTCCTCCCATTTTCGAGTCTACATCTTATTATACCACCAAAAACCGAACAAATCAAGACTTTATTTCAATTTTGCCACCACAATATAAACGACACAATTTCAGTTAAAATGTACATTCTGCTATAATTAGAGCATGAGAAAAGGCCACTCGGTCAGGAAGGAGGAACCGATATAGGCGAAGGATTTAGAGAGATCAGAAACAGCGACAACAGACTGCTCTGCATGGCAAACGACAGCACGGGCGAGGTTGAGACACAGGGGCCGCACCACTCTTCCTACATCTTCAGCATTCCTATCGGCGGGGCATTCACAGTCGTTCGGGATAATCTCAAGTCGCTGGTGACAAGGACAGCTACAGCATTTACCGTGGCAGATTACACACTCGCTACCTAACGCGGCAAAGAAAAAACAAATAGGCGAATCCACAGAGCTGCGAGACGGCCAGGATTTAGCCTCCCCTTTACGGGGTGAGCTATATCCCGGTCGTCTTTTGTTTTTCCCGAAGATCTGAAAAAACCTTATATACCCTTGGGGCAAGTAGCCCCACCAAATTTTATCTCAAAGCCTTGAGATGCGCATTAGAGGCGGCGGGATACATAGAGAACCGAAAACCCCAACAAGGATTTTTTGAACTCGATGTACCCACCGTGCTTTGCCATGCCTTCTTGTAGGTTCTGTCTGCCGGTGTTGTCCATCGTGACCACAGGCTCTTTTTGTGCCCCGACCGCTCAGTGCCGTCTCAAGCGGAAAGGACACATTATGAAAATCAAGTATGAATTTGCAACCGAAACAGTTGAGGTTGAAGTATCCGAAGAACTCGGAACAGTCATTGTTGACCTGGACCGCCGGGAGTACAACATCAACCACAAGGAAACCCGCCGTCATTGTTCTCTTGATGCCTTTAATTTGGATGACACTCTGTTTCCGTCTGATGAGAATGTTGAAGCAGAAACGGAAACAAAGGATCAGTACCGCAGACTGTATGACGCTATGGCGCAAAAACATCCATTATCAGCTCCACCACCGGCTGGATCGAGCAGATGGTGCTGGTGCCGGATACAGAAGCAGTCAACGTCATCACCTGGACCGGAGACGTGTCCGGCGTGAAAATCACAAAGAATGA
>NC_021039.1:2381697-2384162 GCF_000210095.1 Ruminococcus champanellensis 18P13 = JCM 17042 | reverse complement strand
ATCCGGAAAAATCACAGAGGAGCTGAACGGCCAGTATGAGCTGGAGATGGTACTGCCTATCCACGAAGACAGCGGCTGGCAGTATGCGATCGAGTTTAACGTCATCAAGGCACGAGGGCAGCCCTTCCGGATCTATTCCAAGAAAAACAGCATGACGGAGCGGACGGTGTATGCCCGGCACATATTCTACGATCTGAACGGGCATTTCATCCTGTCTGCCCATCCAACTGATCTGAACGGGCAGGAAGCCCTGGAGTGGATCATGGACCACACCTACACCCACCGGGGCACGGCTGGAACAGCCCCCAAGCCGCCCTTCCGGGTGCATTCGGATATCCCGGACAAGCGCACTGCTTATTACGAGAAAATGTCCCCAACATCTGCGCTGCTGGGGGCTGAAAACAGCTTTGTGAATCGCTGGGGCGGGGAGCTGCTGCGGGACGGGTACGACATTTACATCAACGAACGCCGGGGCAGGCAGGACGCATTCCGGCTGCGACACGGTGTGAACATGGTGGCGGTGGAAGAATCCATTGACTGTAGTGACTATACCCCATGTGTCTATTGGGAGGCCACCATCCGGGGCGTTGAGAATGCAGCCAGGGGCGTTGCCGCATACCGGCAGCTGACCCTTCCGGTGCAGCCCATGACATTTCTGAAGGTGACAGTGGATGAATCCATTACGGACGACAAAGAAGCTACCAACGACGCCCTGCGGCAGGTGCAGGAGTATGTGGCGGCAAATTGCATGCCACAGGTGAACTACCGGGTGAATGTGGTGGATCTTCGGCGCATGGAGCTGTACAAGAATTTTGTGGGGCTGGCTGAGTACAGTGTTGGCGATACCGGCACAGTATACTCGGAGGAGCTTGGCATATGGACTAGCCAGCAGATCGTCAAAAGCACCATAGATGCAGTCACCGGAGAGGTGCAGTCCATCGAGCTGGGCAGCCTGCGGAAATCCATCGTGTCCTTTGCTGGGCTGACAGCGTCCTCCTACCAGTTTGAGCAGCAGCGGGCTGAAGAAGCGGCGAAGAACACCTACGGCTATCTGGGCACCATGCTGTACACCTATGAACGATTGAAAAATACGACGTACGCAGAACTTGCGGGAAAGGTGATGGTGAAATATGATTGAGATTCTGGAAACCGATAACGTGAATCTGGGACGGCAGAAGGCAAACACCAATTTTGAAACGATCCAGACCCATCTGGACAGCCAGGAGAACCCACACGGGGTGACGGCGGTGCAGATCGGTGCTGTTCCGGTAGACAGCTGGGGCACAGTCTGGGATGCCGGACAAGACCTGAACACGATTCTGACACCCGGCGTTTATGCCGCACCTACAAACGCCATTGCGGCGGCATGCAGCAGCTTGCCGGAGGGATACACAGCAAGCGGACAGGCATTTAAATTGATTGTGGAAACCACATCTACGGTCAATTTTCTGCGGCAGACCCTGATCGGCAGAACCGGTGTCATGTATGCCCGGACGTACAACGTCAGCAATGCGGCGTTCGGCACATGGGAAAAATACGTCACATCCGCTGAATTTGCTGCATTGGCAGCCAGGGTGGCGGCGTTGGAGGGTACTAATAGCGTCGATACGACAGAAAGTGAGGAATAGTATGGCATACGCAGTAATGAGCAGAAAATTTTTACAGTACGAAAACGAATTGAGCGTAGAGCGCATGGAGATCTGTGTGGACACTGCATCCGATCTGCCTACCGCTGACGGCATCACGGGCTGCAAAATCGCCCAGGGGTCCATCGCCTGGGACGTGTCCACCGGGGATTTCTACGGCATGTCGTCTACAGGCGAATGGATCAATCAGTCCGGCGGTGCAAACGCAGTCCAGACCCTGGAGCTGACCGCAGATGACTATCCGGTGGCGGTGGAAAGCGAGGTGACGGAGAATGACACTATGGGCGGCTCTGAAAGCGCAGAAGCTGGGGTACAGTGATGATCTGTTTGCCCAGCTGGCGGCGGAAAAACTGAACGGTGGGCGCATGCCCAGGAACACCATCGCCATTCCACACGGAAAAGGCACGTTTAAGGCAACCGCAGAGGGCAAAAATGTTGTGTGGCAATACGGGTCGCAAGAAATTCACGGGAACACCTGTGAATTCACCGTGACGGAGGACAATGCGCAGATTCTGGTCTCTTTTGACGGTTTATTGACAAAATTTGAAAACAAATCGGATGCGCAGACCCTGCTGGATTTGTCAGATTTGGGCGGCTTGGCAACCAATTATTTAAATCTATACAACTGTTCAAATGTGACTGGTGATCTATCTGCCCTGGGCGGCAGGATAACCCATTATCTTGGGCTGTACAACTGTTCAAAAATAACCGGCAGCCTGTCCGACCTGGGCGGCAAGGTGACCTATTATTTAAACCTATACGGCTGTGCGAAGATAACCGGCAGCTTGTCCGACCTGGGCGGCAAGGTGACCTATTGGC
>NC_021039.1:2372811-2381168 GCF_000210095.1 Ruminococcus champanellensis 18P13 = JCM 17042 | reverse complement strand
GGTTGACAGCACGCTGATCGGCTTCCTGGAGCAGTTGTATGCCGCCTTGAATTGCTCCAAGATCATCGTATCATCCGGGTATCGATGCACCAGGCATGACAGGGCTGTGGGCGGCTCCGGTGCTGGGCGGCACACCATGGGCATGGCGGCGGATATCTGCTGTTATGGGCAGGACGGAAAGCCCATCGGGAGCAAGTATGTGGCGTGTGCAGCGGAGGAGCTGGGCATCAACGGGATCGGGCTGAACTGTGGGGGAAACCACAGCTACACCCACATCGACAGCCGGTCTGCCGCCGCAAAATGGTGGGGGGATGAATCCGTGAAGGGCTATCCCAGTATTAAACGGATCAACGGCAGCACGTCCTTCTACGCCTATTGCGGCGTGTCCCGGCAGGACTGCCCCTACACAGCGCCGGATGCTACCATCCGCTACGGTAGCCGGGGTGACGGTGTGCGGTGGCTCCAGTACATGCTGGATGCGGCAGGCTACGACTGCGGAAAAATCGACGGCATTGCAGGCGTGAAAACCATCGCTGCCATCCGGGCTTACCAGCAGGAGCATGGACTTGCCGTGGACGGACTGGCAGGCAAGAAAACAGTGGCGGCGTTGAAAGGAGCAACCACATGACTGGATTTGAATTATTCACAACAGTTCTTGGAATCATCGGGACGGTCTGCGCCATCGTGTTCGGCTACGTTGCGTTTCATCGAGGAAACAAGAGTGACGACGAAGCAGAGGGCAAGAAGGACGGCGTACTGCTCACGGAGATCGGCTACATTAAATCCGGCGTGGATGACATCAAGCGCAAGCAGGAGAAAGAGGACGAGCGGCATGTACAGGTCGTTTCCAGGCTGACTGCGGTCGAAGCGTCCGCCAAGCAGGCGCACCACAGGCTGGACAGCCTGGAGGGGAAGATGACGGAGAAATAAAACCAGCCCCAGAGGATGAACCCCTGGGGCTGTTCGTGTTGCATTTCGTGTTGCATAATTTCAAAAAGTGTTGCATTTTACGGTAAAATATTTTGAATATGCAAATATACGAGTATAGAAAAACTGCGTAGAATCGGGATTTCCCAGTTCTACGCAGTTTATAATATGGTCGAGGTGACAGGACTTGAACCTGCGGCCTCTGCGTCCCGAACGCAGCGCTCTACCAAACTGAGCCACACCTCGAAAGCGATATTATTCCCGAACCGCTTTAATAGTATAGCACAGATTGATGAAAAAGTAAAGCCCCAAAACTGATTTTTTTGCTGAAAACAGAAAAATTATGAAAATGTACAATTTGGGGGTTGAAATTTTGGATGGTATATGGTACAATTGTATTGTACTTTCAGGAATGCAGATTCCGGAATATAGGTGTGCGGGCCCTGTGCAACGAAGCGCCGTGAACCATGTCAGGCGGGGAACCGAGCAGCATTAAGCGGTTGTTTTCGTGTGCCGCAGCAAGCCTGCACACCTATGTTCCGGAATTTTTATAGGCAGTGCCGCAAAAAACCGGTTGAAAAAATGCAGACTGCATGCAAGCGGTACTGCATCCGGCACTCCTGTATCATCGAATGGAAATTTGTCGGCAGATGCCCTGCAGGAGCCGCAATCGGCCTGCGGGTGCTGCCTGAAGTTTTGCTTCGCCGGTGCGGCGGCGCATGACACACGGAGGGCGTATGGGGGACAAACTTCGTCAGCTGGCAGGACTGCTCCGGCGAGCCGCCGAAAAGGCGCTGATACCTGCGCTGCTGACCTGCCTGGTAGCTGTCCCGACAGTGGGCAGCTCCATGGAAATAGACTGGGGTTCGTTTCAGGTTCTGCTGATCGTCTGTCTGGCACTGTATCTGCAATGGATCATCTCCTTGCTGCTGGTGTATTGGCAGCAACGGGGCTTTCGCATTGAACGGACGGATGCGGAGATCATCGGTAATGCCTTCGGGGGCATGGGAAAAAAGAGCCGCATGTTCTGCAGGGCACTGGCGGATGTATGCGACAACAACCTGGAGGAAGGACTGGATGGTTTTCTTGCGGTGTTGGAAATGCAGGGACTCACGGACAAGGAGCGGCAGCTTTGCCATTTCTACATCGGTCGTTGCTATCAGATGACCGGATGCAGCGCCAATGCGGTGCAAAGCTATCAGCGTGCCCGGGAGCTTGGCATGGATAACCCGTATCTGCTGCTGTTCCAGGCTCGGAGCATGACGGACAGCGGTGCTTATGAGGCCGCACGAACAGTGTATGACCGGCTGTTGGAACTGGAACTACCGGAGTTTTCCTGCATCCGCACGGATGTGGGCATGCTTTATCTGCGGCAGCATGACGGAGCAAAGGCATTGCAGTGGTTTGAGGATTCCATCGCAAAGGGTGAGAATGTTGCCTTTGCATATGGCGGCTGCGCCTTGGCATGCCTGCTGCTGCGGCAGCCGGAGCAAAGCCAGCAGTATTACGAACAGGCGGTCACCAACCGGATGGCTGACCTGGAGGGATTCCGGGAATATTATGCAGAGCTGCAGGACGCAGTGGAGCATCCTCTGGCAGGATGACCGGGAAAGGAGATGGAACGGATATGTATCAGGCGCTGTACCGGAAGTGGCGGCCCCGGACCTTTGACGATGTGATCTCACAGCCCCACATTACCACCACTCTGAAAAATCAGATCCAGAGCGGCAAGACCGCCCATGCCTATCTGTTTACCGGATCCCGGGGCACGGGAAAAACCACCTGCGCCCGGATTTTTGCAAAGGCCATCAACTGTCTGCATGCCACCGACGGGAACCCCTGTCAGCAGTGCGAGATCTGCCGGGATGCCGAGGCGTTTTCCCTGTCGGATATCATTGAGATCGACGCAGCCTCCAACAACGGGGTGGACGATATCCGGGAACTGCGGGACGGGGCGGTGTACACCCCGGAGCGATGCAAATATAAGGTATATATCATTGACGAGGTACACATGCTGTCCCAGAGCGCATTCAATGCGCTGCTGAAGATCATGGAGGAGCCACCGGCGTTTGTAAAATTCATCCTTGCCACCACGGAGATCCACAAGGTGCCTGCCACCATTGTATCCCGGTGCCAGCGGTTTGACTTCCGCCGGATTTTGCCGGAGGATATCACCGCCCGGCTGCTGTACATTGCAGGGGAGGAGCAACTGACTCTGGATGAGCAGGCGGCACGGCTCATTGCCCGGCTGTCCGACGGGGGCATGCGGGACGCTCTGTCCCTGTTGGATCAGTGCGCCGCATACGACAGCAATATCACCCTGGATACGGTTTCAGCGGCGGCAGGCATCGCCGGACGGGACGCTCTGTTTGACCTGCTGGATGCCATGACCCAGTCGGATCCGGCAAAGGCAGTCCGGATCCTGGACGAGCTGTATGCCAAGTCCAAGGACATGCTGCGGCTGTGCGAGGAGCTGATCGCCCAGTTGCGGAATGTGATGCTGCTGCATGTGACCAACGGGGACACCTCCTTGCTGGCATGCATGCCGGAGGAGATCACCCGGCTGGAGGGGATCCGTTCCGCCATGCCTTTGCAGCAGGTCATCGACCGGTTGTCGGTGTTGCAGGCATGCAACGAGCGGCTTGGCAGAGCCATCAACAAGCGGGTGGAGCTGGAGCTTTGTCTGATCCGGCTGTGCAGTCCGCAGATTTCACAAAAATCCCCCCAAACCCTTGACAATTCTCAGATTTATGATAAAATAAAACAGTTGGAAGCCACCATTGCCGCACTGCGGCAGGGGGGATATCAGCCCATCCGACCCCAGGAAAAGCCTGTGGCTGCACCGGCGGATCGTGTCCATCCGGAGGAGCCGAAGGTGGATATGTCCAAGCTCCGGCAGGAGGATTTCAAGCCCCTTGCCAATTGGGCGGAGGTGCTTGCCGCATTCAACAAGGTGAATCCTGCCGTGTCCGGCACGCTGGCAAATTCCAAGGCATTCGTCAATGGCAATCTGCTGTTGATCTTTGCGGAAAATGCCCTGTTTATGCAGCTGTTCCGACAACGGGAGCATGCGGTTTCCCTTGGGGACTGCATTCAGCAGGTGCTGGGCAAGCGATATGCCATCCGGGCAAAATGCAGCGTCAAAAAGCAGGAGATCTCTCCGGCGGAGGCATTGATTCAAAAGGCAAACAGCAGCCAGATCGAAACGGCTGTTGAATAAGGGCGGCGCTCTTTGGGCATCGTCCGGACTGCATCCTTGATGCGGTCAATGAAATGAGGATAAGGAGTTAAAAACATGAGAGCAAGAATACCGAAGCAGGGCGGCGCCCAGGATATGAACGCAATGATCCGTCAGGCACAGAAGATGCAGGACAAGATCACCGAATTGCAGGAGGACATTGAAGCACGGGACTTTACCGCATCCGTCGGAGGCGGCGCAGTTGAAGTGGTTGTGACCGGCAAGAAGAACATCAAGTCCCTGACCATCAAGCCGGAGGTTGTGGATCCGGAGGACATTGAAATGCTTCAGGATCTGGTCATCAGCGCAGTCAACGAAGCCATTGCCAACGTGGAGAAGGTCACCGAGGAGGAAATGACCAAGGTAACCGGCGGCGTTTCCCTGCCCGGTCTGTTTTAATTGATCCATGGCTGACCACAATGCACTGCCCCTGGTGATCCTGGCGGAGCAGTTTGCAAAGCTGCCGGGGATCGGCATGAAAACTGCCCAGCGGCTTGCCTACTATGTAATGTCCATGTCCGAGTCGGATGTACAGGCCTTTGCGGACGCCATTTTACAGGCGAAGCATAGGGTACACAACTGTGCGATCTGTCAGAATCTGACGGAGCAGGAGGTCTGCCCCATTTGCGGAGATGACCGACGGGATCACAGCATCATCTGCGTGGTGGAAAGCCCCAAGGATGTGACCGCCTTTGAGCGGACGGGGGAGTACAATGGTACCTACCATGTGCTTCACGGGCTGATTTCCCCCCTGGACGGGGTATCCCCGGACGATCTGGAGATCAGGAGCCTGTTGGCACGGCTTCAGTCCGAGCCTGTGACCGAGGTCATCATGGCAACCAATCCCACAGTGGAGGGGGAGGCTACCGCCATGTACATCGCCCGGCTGCTGAAGCCTATGGGGGTGAAGGTATCCCGTCTGGCGTTCGGTCTGCCCATCGGGGGTATTCTGGAGTATGCGGACGAGGTGACTCTGTACAAGGCTCTGGAAAACCGGAACGAAATATAACAAACAGCCGCACCATGGGGTACATGGTGCGGTTTTGTATTGGGAGGGAATATGACTTTATTAGAAGAATGCCTGGAAGCCCTGGGGGCGGATGCACAACCGGTGTCCGATCCGGCTTTGTGCAGCCGGATCCTGGACAGCCTGCTGCTGACGGATACGGGCAGGATCGATTGGAACGCCTACACCCAGGTGCAAGCATGTGCCCCGGCGGAGCTGCCGCCGGGCAGCTGGTACATTGTGTGGAGCGATCCGGAGAAGCCCATTCTCCGGTGCAGCCGGCAGGGAATTCTCTCCTGTCTGGAGGATGTGCTGGCGGTGGCGTTTGATACCTGGCTGGTGTCGGAGCAGCTGGACAGGGTGGTGGAATTTTACCACGAAGGAGCTGTAACCATGGGGGTGCGGAAGGGCACAAAAATCGGGTCTGTATGAAACCATACAGACCCGATTCTGTTTGTATTTAGCCCAGTACAACAGTGATTTCGTTCTGATCCTTCAGCTCAGCTGCGGGAACAAAGTCGCCGGACAGCTCCTTGCCGTTGAGGGTCAGGGACTTGACGCCGCTCTGAACGTGGCTAGGATTCTCTACCCGGATGGACAGATGCTTGCCACGGAAGTTTTTCTCGATGGTGAAGCCGTCCCAGGAGGAGGGAATGGAGGGAGAGATCACCAGACCGTCCGCATTGGGACGCATGCCGCAGATCCCCTCTACGCAGCCTACCATAACGGTGGATGCGGTACCGGTGAGCCAGTGTACATGGGAGCGGCCGGCATAGGGAGAAGCGGTGCTTTCGGTGAACTGACCGTGCACATACGGCTCCATGACACGGATCTCCGCCCTGTCGTTCATGGCAGCCGGGGAGCTTTCCATAAAGTACTCGAAGGCACGGTTTCCGTGACCCAGCAGACTTTCCGCCAGGATCGCCCAGCCCTGGGACTGGGAGAAGATACCACCGTTTTCCTTGGTGTCCGGATTGAAGATGTGCATCAGAGCACCGTCAAAGTAATGCGCTCTGTAGGGAGGATCCAGCAGCTTGATGCCGTAGGGGGTGTTCAGAATCCGGTGTACGGATTCCATGGACTGCTCTGCCTGATCCTTGCTTGCAAAGCCGGAGATCACTGCCCAGCTCTGGGGATTGAGCCACATGGAGGCTTCCGGATCCTTCTTTGCGCCCACAACGACTCCGTCTTCCCGGATGCCCCGGATGAACCGATCCCCATCCCAGCACTTTTCCAGGGATGCGCCCAGCTTTGCCTGTATATCGTCGATGTAAGCTACATAATCGCTGTCGCCCCGCTGCTGTGCCATATCCCGGATCACGCGCATCGCATAGTACAGCTGGAATGCCACAAAGGTGGACTCACCCTTGGCACCCATCCGCAGACAGTCGTTCCAGTCCGCATGGAGCCCGGCAGGCATATCGTGTGCCCCCAGCCGCTCCATGGAGAACCGGATAGCGTTCTTCAGGTGGTCGTATACCGTAGCCTCGCCGCCGTTGGCGTATACGATCACCTCGTCCAGGAATGCCTTGTTGCCGCTTTCCCCGATGTACTTCACAATGGTGGGGAACAGCCACAGAGCATCGTCCGCCCGGTAGGAGGGGTGACCGGTTTCCTTTACATACTCCGGATCGTCCGGGGTGTTCTCATGACCCGCATTGTGGTTGAACTTCACCAGGGGCAGACCGCCGCCGTTGTCAACCTGTGCGGAGAGCATAAAGCGGATCTTGTCTGCTGCCATTTCCGGATCCAGGTGAATGATGCCCTGGATATCCTGGACGGTATCCCGATAGCCGTAGCCGTTGCGCAGACCGCAGTATACGAAGGATGCCGCACGGGACCAGATGAAGGTGATGAAGCACTGGTAAGCGTTCCATACGTTGATCATATTGTTGAATTCCGGGCTGGGGGTGTTCACCTGGAAGTTGGACAGCTCCTTGTGCCAGAAATTCTTCAGCTCTGCGATTTCTGCATCCACCTTGCCCAGCGTCTTGTAGGTATCCAGGATGGTAGCAGCCTCTGCGCTGTTGCGCTGACCGAGAATGTAGATCAGCTCTGCAGTTTCGCCGGGTGTCAGCTCCAGGTCGCTCTGGAGGGCGCCGCATGCGTTGGAGTTGTAGTTCATGCTGCCGTCGCACTTACCCTGCTCTACGGCGATGGGGTTGGAATAGGTCCGGTAGGGGCCGATGAAGCTGTCCAGGTTGCCGTTCCAGCCGGAAACCGGAGCGCCCACCATGCCGAAGAAGCGCTCCTTGTGGTTGGAGCCGGAAGCGTCCTTGCCGCTGTTTTCATTGATGTGCTGGATGATGCGGTTTTCCTCAAAGCTGGTGCGGGTGATGAACAGGGTGTACTGGAGGTTTACCTGATCCTGCTCGTAGTTGTTGTCGTTGGTGAATTCCACAAAGCCGAACACGGACAGCTTTCTGGGCTTGTCGGAGGTGTTGGTGATCTTTGTGCGCCAAACCTCATAGGTCTGGTGATAGGGTACATAATAGGTGGTCTCGGAATGCACGCTTGCATAATCCGCAGTCATAATGGTGTAAGCGGTACCGTGGCGGCATACGCTCTTGTACTGATCCAGGGGCTTGCCCACCGGCTGCCAGGATGCAGACCAGTAATCCGCAGTGTCATTGTCCCGGATGTAGATATATCTGCCGGGCAGCGCCATATTGCTGTTGAACCGGAACCGGGAAATTCTGCCGTTTGCGCCGCTCTTTACAAAGCTGTAGCCGCAGGCGTTGTTGGAGATCATAGCGCCGTATTCCGGATCTCCCAGGTAGTTTGCCCAGGGAGCAGGGGTGTCAGGTCTTGTGATGACGTATTCCTTGTTTGCAAGGTCAAAGTAACCGTACTGCATAGGTTTATACTCCTTTATTTTTGATCATTTAAGCTGGCGCTCCACAGAAGCTATGGGTGCCGCCTTGTGCCCCATTCAGCAGTGAGAGGGTGCCAATGGGCTCTGTGCCTATCATACCATGAACCGACGGGTTTGGCAAGGGGCTATTTGAAAAAATAAGACGATTGCATAGGAAATAGCCTGTTTGCACAGTGGGTGATTTTGGGTTCCTTTTTGCTGACAGGGTTCTTTGTGGGTTTCTTTATGGTTTGCCGTTTTGCTTTTTGGGTGACCATTTTTGGGGGCTTGCCCTTTATGCTCTGCGTGCTTGGCACACGCAGTACCATTCT
>NC_021039.1:2336474-2372400 GCF_000210095.1 Ruminococcus champanellensis 18P13 = JCM 17042 | reverse complement strand
CTTCCACCCCTGCGCCGCAGGCACTCAATAGGGTAGCGTCAGTGCCGCCGTTTTCCAGCCATCCTCCTCTGCGATCAGAGAAAACACAGCCGTTCGGGTGGGCAGATCCTCCCCGGTTTCCGGATCCGTGTAATAGGACACTGCCGTAAAATCCACCCGGCTGCCCTCTGTCCGGACATCGGTCAGCTCCGTGCCCACATAGCCGGGATCCGCCGGTGCGTCCGGCACCACAGCATACAGCTTTCCGTCGGCTTCAAAGTAATAGTCCGCCGCCTTGTAGGGCACATCCTTTGTGAACAGGGCGTCAAATGCCGCCTGTACATCCGCCGGCGTGTGGACGCTGTCCGCCGTGACCAGCAACCCCGTGGCGTGATCGGTGGGGCGCTCTGCGGTCTGGGTCGGGTCGGTGGGATACACCGCACCTCGGAAGGCGGCAAGCATATTGCAGGCATCATCGTACAGGGACGCCCCCAGTGCCAGCAGTTCCTGGGGGGAGCATTGGGTTACAGCCTGTTCCGGAGACATGGTTGTGACTGGTGCGGCAGTGGTGGCAGGGGGCGGTGCAGTGGTCTGTGCCGGTGCGGTGGTGGTTGGTTGAGTCTCGTTGATGCTGCTGCCGTTTTCAATGTGCTGCATGCTGCTGCATCCGGTGAGCAGCAGCGCAGCTGCCAGGGGTAGAAGGATCCGTTTTCCCATGGGTTTGCCTCATTTCGCATGGTTTTTTACCAGTATAGCACACTTATATAAAAAATGCAAATGGGCTTGATTCCGGTGAAAAAATATGCTAGAATGATAGCGTGGATAATTGTAGGCAGCACATGGGGAGTGGGAACGCTCCGGCTTCGGGTTCCCGGCGTGCAGCCTGCGCAGAAAACAGGGGTGAACAAATGATTGATTGATCGACTACGGAATCACTTCAGAGGCATGACCGCAACCAAGATGATCGTGCTGGGCTACAGTACGCTGATCCTGTTGGGCGGGTGTCTGCTGATGCTGCCCCATGCTACCCGGGACGGACAGGGCGCCTCTCTCAAGGATGCCATGTTCACCTCCGCTTCCGTTACCTGTGTTACCGGCATGACCCTGCATGACACCTATCACTACTGGAGTCTGTTCGGTCAGCTGATCCAGCTGGTGCTGATCGAGTTGGGCGGTCTGGGATTTATGTCTGTGATGATCTTTCTGCTGTCCTTTACCAAGAGAAAGATCGGGGTCAAGCAGCGCTTTGTTATGCAGGAGGCGTACAGCGCACCGCAGGTAGGCGGCATTGTGCGGATGACGCAGTACATATTCTTCAGTTCCCTTGCCATTGAGCTGGTGGGTGCAGCCATGCTGTGCCTGTATTTCTGTCCCCGGCTGGGGGCACTCCGGGGCATTTTCTTTTCTGTGTTTCACAGCGTGTCCGCCTTTTGCAATGCCGGCATCGATCTGATGGGTTATTTTTCTCCCGGCTCCTCTCTGATGGATGTGGCGTCGGATCCCTTCCTCAACGGAGTGTTCATGGTTCTGATCATTGTAGGCGGACTGGGCTTCTTTGTCTGGTTTGACGTGATCGAGCATCGTCACCACTTTGCCAAGTACCGGCTGCACACCAAGCTGGTGCTGGTGACCTCCGGGGTGCTGATCCTGCTGGGTGCGGTGCAGATTTTCTTGCTGGAGCATGGGGGAGAGGCCATGGCAGGATGCAGCACCGGAGAGGAATGGCTTCGTTCCCTGTTTCAGTCCGTTACCTGCCGGACAGCGGGCTTTTTCACCATGGACCTGTCCGCCATGACCGAGGCTACCCAGTTTGTGTGCATCTGTCTGATGCTGGTGGGAGGCTCCTCCGGCTCTACGGCAGGAGGGCTGAAGACCACCACCCTGGCGCTGCTGTTTTTGAGCATCACGGTGGTGTTCCGGAAGCGAAAGACGGTGGAATGCTTTCACCGGCGTATTGAGGAGGAGGCCATTCACAACGCCTGCTGTGTGCTGATGCTGTATCTGCTGCTGCTGATCGTCTCCTCCGTGTCGATCTGCGCCATTGAAAGCATTGGCCTGTTGGATTCCCTGTTTGAGTGCGCCGCCGCATTGGGCACCGCAGGGCTGACCCTGGGGCTGACTGCCCGGCTCAGTGCGCTGTCCCAGGTGATCCTGATGTTCCTGATGTTTGTAGGCAGAGTCGGCGGTCTGTCTGTTTTGCTGGCGTTGGGCACAACGTCCGGCAATGTAGCCTCCCAGTATCCTTTGGAAAAGGTTACGGTTGGCTGATTTGTTTTGAAATGAGGTATCATGATGCGTAGAAGTGGTATTTTGCTCCCTGTTTTCAGTCTGCCTTCCCGGCATGGCATCGGGAAAATGGGCAGGGCGGCATATGAGTTTGTAGATTTTCTGAAGGGTGCGGAGGTATCCTGCTGGCAGGTGCTCCCCCTTTCGCCTACGGGCTATGGGGATTCCCCCTATCAGTCCTGCTGTACCTATGCGGGAAACCCGTATCTGATCGACTTTGATCTGCTGGCGGAGGAAGGCTTGCTGGTGCCGGCGGATTATGACGGTCTGAACTGGGGGGAGGACAGCAGCACCATTCCCTATGCGCTGCTGTATACCCAGTGCTATGAAGTGCTGCGGATCGCCTTTTCCAATGCAAAGCCGGATCCTGACTTTGACGCCTTTGTGGAGGCGCAGAAGGACTGGCTGGAGGATTACGCCCTGTACATGGCGCTGAAGTTTGCCCATGACGGCAAGCCCTTTACGGAGTGGGGGAGATCCCTGCGCCGCCGGAAGAAGGAAGCGATGGACTTGGCAAGGGAAACCTACAAGGAGGACATTGCCTTTCATAAATTCATCCAGTACCAGTTCTTCAAGCAGTGGTATCGGCTCAAGGCATACGCCAACGAGCAGGGAATCTCCATCATCGGGGATCTGCCCATTTACACTGCCGCAGACAGTGTGGAGGTCTGGGCACATCCGGAGCTGTTTGAGCTGAATGTGCTGAACCGTCCCGCCGAGGTGGCAGGCTGTCCGCCGGACTGCTTCTCTGCCACCGGGCAGCTTTGGGGCAATCCGGTTTATCGCTGGAAGCAGCACAGGGTCACGGGCTACGCCTGGTGGATCCACCGGCTGGGGTATGTGAGCAAGCTGTTTGACATGGTTCGCATCGACCACTTCCGGGGCTTTGAAAGCTATTATTCTATTCCGGCAAAGAAGGAAACCGCCGAGTACGGTGCCTGGATGCCGGGGCCGGGTCTGGAGCTGTTCCGGGCGGCACAGCAGAAGCTGGGAGAATTGAACATTCTTGCGGAGGATCTGGGCAATATCACGCCCCAGGTGCGGGAGCTTCTGGCGGAGACCGGCTATCCGGGCATGAAGGTGCTGCAATTTGCATTTGACAGCGATGCGGACAATGAATTCCTGCCCCACAATTATACCACCTCCCATTGCGTGGTGTACACAGGCACCCACGACAACGACACCCTGCTGCACTGGGCAGAAACCCTGAACCGGGAACCCCTGCGCTTTGCCCGTGCATACCTGGATGTGGAAAGCAGGCAGGATGTGCCGGCGGCAGTGGTGCGTGCGGCATGGTCCAGCATTGCGGAGCTGGCAATTGCCCAGATGCAGGATTTTCTCAAGGCAGGCGGCGAAGGCAGAATGAACCTGCCCTCCACCCTGGGGGGCAACTGGTGCTACCGCACCAAGGCGGAGCAATACACAGAAAAGCTGCAGCGGCGGATTCGCCGGCTGAACCGTACCTACGGTCGAAAGTAAGGAGCGAGATACAGATGGATCATAAGGAATTTGAACAGGCGTTGTGCAAAAAGCTGGGTACCACCCCGGACAAGGCGACTCCCCAGGCACTGCACAGTGCCATCGGGGACACGGTGATGGAGACCATTGCACCGGACTGGCGGGCAAGCCGTCAGGCGCATCTGTCCGGCAGACGGGCGTGCTATTTCTCCATGGAATTTCTGGTGGGGCGGGCTGTGCAGAACAATCTGCTGTGCCTGGATCTTTACGATACCGTGGAAGAAGCCCTGCGTCCCTACGGCGTATCCCTGTCTGCTATGGATGAGATCCCGGATGCTGCCCTGGGCAACGGGGGGCTGGGCAGACTGGCTGCATGCTTTCTGGACAGTGCGTCGACTCTGAACCTGCCCCTGGACGGCTACGGCATCCGTTACCGGTACGGGCTGTTTGAGCAGCATTTTGAGGACGGCTTCCAGAAGGAGACCGCCGATGACTGGACCCGGTGGGGAGATCCCTGGTCGGTGCGCTGTGAGGCGGATGCGGTGGAGATCCGCTACGCCGGACAGACCGTCCGGGCAGTGCCCTATGATATGCCCATCATCGGCTGCAAGACCCGGCACATCAGTACCCTGCGGCTGTGGCAGGCGGAGCCGGTGCATACCTTTGACTTCCAGCTGTTCAATCAGCAGCATTATCTGGAGGCTTCTGCGGAAAGTATTGCCGCAGAGGATATTTCCAGAGTCCTGTACCCCAACGACGACACCC
This sequence comes from Ruminococcus champanellensis 18P13 = JCM 17042, assembly GCF_000210095.1. NCBI lineage: Bacteria > Bacillati > Bacillota > Clostridia > Eubacteriales > Oscillospiraceae > Ruminococcus > Ruminococcus champanellensis. Next base: position 2,367,912 of record NC_021039.1, on the reverse strand, counting down.
GGGAGGGGAAGCTGCTGCGGCTCAAGCAGGAGTATTTCTTCAGCGCCGCATCCCTGGCGGATATCCTGCGGAAATACCGGGCATCCCACGACAAGTACGATGACCTGGCGCAGGCTGTCAGCATCCAGTTGAACGATACCCACCCGGTGATCTCCATTCCGGAGCTGATCCGGCTGCTGATGCAGGATGGGGTTGCCTTTGACAAGGCGTTGTCCATTGCGAAGCAGGTGTTCCACTACACCAATCACACCATTATGGCGGAGGCGCTGGAAAAGTGGGACTGCGGTCTGGTGGAGGAGCTGCTGCCGGAGGTGTATGGGGTAATTCTCCAGATCCACGAGGCACTGATGGCGGAGCTGTATGCAAAGCCGGACTGGACGGCGGAACAGATCACAGCCATGGGAATCGTCCGGGATGGCTGCGTGCATATGGCACACATGGCGATTTATGCCAGCGCTCACACCAACGGGGTGGCGAAGATCCACACGGAGATCCTGAAGCATACCGCACTGAAGGACTGGTACCGGCTGTATCCGGAGCGGTTCCAGAACAAGACCAATGGCATTACCCAGCGGCGCTGGTTTGCCCTGTGCAACCGGGAGCTGTCCGGTCTTGCCACGGAGCTTCTGGGCAGCGACCGGTGGATCACCCAACTGGATGCCTTGGAGGAGCTGGTGCCCTATGCCCGGGATTTACAGGTATTGCAGCGCTTTACTGCCATCAAGCAGGAAAAGAAGCGGCAGCTAGCGGCGTATGTACTGGCGCAGGAGGGCGTTCGGATCGACCCGGATACGGTGTTCGACATTCAGATCAAGCGGCTGCATGAATACAAGCGGCAACTGCTGAATGCCTTCTCCATTCTGTGGATCTACTTCGGCATCAAGGACGGCAGCATTCAGAATTTTGCCCCCACCACCTTCCTGTTCGGGGCAAAGTCTGCGCCGGGCTATCGCCGGGCAAAGGGCATCATCAAGTATATCAACGAAATCGCCAGGCTGGTGGATGGAGATCCCCAGGTGCGGGATCTGATCCGGGTGGTATTTGTCCACAACTACAATGTATCCTATGCGGAAAAGCTGGTGGCGGCTGCGGATATCTCCGAGCAGATTTCCACCGCTGGTACGGAGGCATCCGGCACCGGCAACATGAAGCTGATGCTGAACGGGGCGGTGACCCTGGGTACCCTGGACGGGGCGAATATCGAGATCGTGGAGGAAGCCGGGGGGGAGAACAACTACATCTTTGGCGCCAGGGTGGAGGAACTGGAAAAGATCATGCCGGACTACAGCAGCCGCCGGCTCTTTGCGGACAACGAGAAGATCCGCCGGGTGGTCAGCACCCTCATCGACGGTACCGTATCCGACGGGGGCACCGGAGATTTCCGGGAGCTGTACTACAGCCTGCTGGACGGGGCAAGCTGGCACCGTCCGGATCACTACTACCTGCTGGGAGATCTGGAGTCCTATGTGGAGGCAAAGCTCCGTGCCATTTCCGACTACAGGGATCGGGCGGAATTTGCTAAGAAGCAGTGGCTGAACATGTGCCATGCGGGCAAGTTCAGCTCCGACCGGACTATCCGGGACTACGCAGCAGATATCTGGAACATTACCCCTGTGCAATGAAGCATACAGGAACGTGACAGAACGGAAGATTGACAGCCGAGACAGCCTTGCATACCGGAGGGCTGCCCGGGGACGGAGGGGTGCCACATGAACAAGTACATCGATATTCACGCCCATGTACTGCCCGGAATGGGCTGTGGGCCGGAAACGGCGGCGGAGAGCCTTGCTATGCTGCGGACGCTCCATGACCATGGGGTCAAGACCGTGATCGCTACGCCCTTTTTCAATCCGGAAACGGAAACGGCGGATGCGTTTCTGGCACGGCGTGAGATTGCCTATGCCCGGCTGCGGCAGGCAATGGGGGAGGAGACTCTGCCCCATGTGGCACTGGGTGCGGAGGTGCTGCTGTGTCCGGCTGTGCTGGAATGCGGCAGGATCGACCGGTTCCGGGTGGAGCGTACCGGCTATGTGCTGGTTTGCCTGCCCCGGGGGCAGGTGATCGACCCGGCGCTGATGACCCTGTTCGATCACTTTCATGTGGCAAGCGGTCTGGTGCCCGTTCTGACGGATATCGACCGGTATTTCAACACCATTCAGGTGGAGGATATGTTCGCTCTGAACCGGGCAGGGGCGTTGCTGCAGGTGTCCTGCGCCGGGATCATGGCCCACGACACCCGGAAGTATGCACTGTACCTGCTGGGAAATCACATTGCCCAGTTTGTCAGCTCCGGCTATGTGTCTCCCCAGGACAGCCCCCGGCTGGTGGAGGCTATGCGGGTGCTGAAGCGCTCCCTGCCCCTGGTGAAATACAAGCGCATCAAGAATAACGCCGGCATGCTGCTGTCCAATGCGGCAGTCAGCGAATTGGTGAACTGAGGGTTGCAATGTCACACAGCAAGCATACCAAGCGGGGATATTCCCTCTATCTTGAAAAATGGAATCCTGCTGCAAAAAAGTATATCCACACCTGTGCCCTGTGCGGATGCAGGGGTTATAGTCCTGCACTGGAGCAGGAGGGCTTGCGGGATTCCGTAACAGCCAGGGAATGCTTTCGCACGCTGCCCCGGCTGGAGCTGGATGAACGGGGCTGCTGTGCGGATTGTGCCAGGATTCTGGAAAAAAGAAAATAGGGCGGCACCCCATAAGGCTTGTGGAATGTTGCCCAGGATATGGCGCTCCTGTTGTGCAGGGGCGCTTTTTTATTGGATTTCCCTTGCAACCAGGGGAATTCTGTGGTATAATAAACACAGTGTGTATGGACGCCGGATCCGGCGCTGTCACACCAACTGTGCAAAACCGCACACAAGAAAAAGGAGGTTCGTCATGAATCCTGACCCGTACTTATGGGTACAATTAAAACACTTGCGGGAGCATTGACGAACAGCCGTGCTGCCGCAGAAAGGCAGCATTATGATCAGCTATTTCAAGACTGTCGGCTCCGAGCTGACACGGCTATCCAAGCCGGAGCCGGGCTGTTGGGTTTCCGTGGTGGAGCCTACCCCGGACGAGGTAAACGTTCTGATCGAGCAATACGGGCTTGACCGGGACTTTGTCCGCTCCTCTCTGGATGAGGAGGAATCCTCCCGTGTGGAACGGGAAGAAAATCAGACCCTGATTATCGTGGATACCGCAGTGGCGGAAAAACAGGATGAGACCTTTTTGTTTTACACCCTGCCGGTGGGCATTATCACCACCGCCCAGTATGTATTCACCATCAGTCTCAAGCACTGTCCCGTGATCGATGCCATTGAAAATGGCGCCATCCGGAATTTACAGACCATGCACAAAACCCGGTTCGTGCTGCTGCTGCTGATGCGCATCACCGCCGGCTTTGTCCAGTACCTCAAACAGATCGACAAGATCTCCTACCATATCGAGAAGCAACTCAGTGTAGCGATGAAAAACAAAGAGCTGGTGCAGATTCTCGGACTGGAGAAATCCCTGGTCTACTTTTCCACTTCCTTGAAGGCGAACAATATCACCCTGGAAAAGATCCTGCGGGGCAGGGTCATGAAGCTGTACGAGGAGGATCAGGATCTGCTGGAGGATGTGCTGGTCGAGGTGAAACAGGCAACGGAAATGACCAAGATCTACACCGGCATTCTGTCGGTTATGGTGGACGCCTTTGCATCCGTCATTGCCAACAACCAGAATACTGTCATGTCCCGGCTGACTGTCATCACCATCATCATGGCGATTCCTACCATGGTGTTCAGCTTCTACGGCATGAACACCGCCCATCTACCCGTTCCGGATACCTGGTTTCCCACTCTGATTTCCGTGATGGTCACGGTAGCAGTAGCATCGTTTCTCTTCCGGAACAAGAATAAATAGGCATATGGCGACATCGAAAAAGCCCGGATGGGATTCTGTCCGGGCTTTTTGCATACACAGGAGGAAGCATTATGGTTCATATCGGAAATGACTGGGATGAGCTGCTGAAGGATACCTTTGCGTCGGAAAACTATCAGCAGCTACGGCAGTTTCTGATCCGGGAATACAGCACCCACCGGGTGTATCCGGATATGTACGATTTGTTCAATGCGCTGCGGTATACGTCCTACGCAGACACCAGGGCAGTGATCCTGGGACAGGATCCTTATCACCAGCCCGGGCAGGCTCACGGTCTGTGCTTTTCTGTGCGCCCCGGCGTTGCGCCGCCCCCCTCTTTGGTGAATATGTTCAAGGAACTGCGGGATGACCTGGGCATCGACAATCTGGGAAAGGGGGGCACTCTGATTCCCTGGGCAAAAAGCGGCGTGCTGCTGCTGAATACGGTGCTCACCGTCCGGGAAGGGGAGGCAAACAGCCACCGGGGCAAGGGCTGGGAGCAGGTGACGGATGACATCATCCGTCTGCTGAACGCCCGGGAACAGCCCATTGTGTTTTTGCTGTGGGGTGCCAATGCCCGGGCGAAGCAGGCGCTCATCACCGCTCCCCGGCATCTGGTGCTGACCTGCGCCCATCCCAGCCCCCTGTCCGCCTACAACGGCTTTTTCGGCTGTCGGCATTTTTCCAAAACCAACGAATTTCTCCGGGCGCAGGGCATGCCGGAGATCGACTGGCGGATCTGACGGGAGGATACCATGGAAGTCACACTCACCTGCATCGACCGGAGCCAGGCGCAGCGATATCTGGGCTATGGCAGCCGCACCCCGGACGATGCCACTGCCCGGCGGCTTGCGGACTGTGAGCAGGCACTGCTGGAGGTGATGCACCCCCAGTATATGTACCGGGTGTTTCCGCTGATCTGGGATGGAGAGCAGCCGGCGCTGACCGGGTGCAGCATGCCCTTGTCAGGCAGGGACATTGCCGCCCATCTGACAGGATGCAGCCACGCCGCTCTGCTGGCTGCCACCCTGTCCGCTTCGGTGGATCAGTGCCTGCGGCAGGCGCAGGCAACGGATATGACCGATGCGCTGTTGTATGACGCCCTGGCAAGCGCAGCTATTGAACAGGTCTGTGATGCTGCTGCCGGGGAGCTGCACCATGCACTGCCGGAGCTGTACCAGACCTGGCGGTTCAGTCCCGGCTACGGGGACTTTCCCCTGGAGGTGCAGCCCCTGCTGCTGGCAGCTCTGGATGCCCCTAAGCGGATCGGTCTGTGCGCCACGGACAGCCTGCTGCTGACCCCCACCAAGTCCGTGACCGCCCTGATCGGGCTTTCGGAAACCGAGCCCCCGAAACGGCTGCGGGGCTGTGCCACCTGTTCCATGCGGGATCGCTGCGCATACCGGGGAAGCTGCGCCTACGGGGCAGTGCCGGAACCTATGAAGGAGGATGCAACATGACCTTTGCAGAGCTTTTACAGAACAATTATATATTTCTTGACGGAGGCATGGGTACCATGCTCCAGGCAAACGGCATGCAGGCAGGAGAGCGGCCGGAGCTGCTGAATCTGAAGGATCCGGCGCTGGTGGAGCAGGTGCAGCGTGCCTATGTAGAGGCTGGCTCCAATATCATCTGCTCCAACACCTTCGGGGCAAACCGGGCAAAGCTGACAGGCAGCGGTGCCACGGTGCAGCAGGTGATCCCGGCTGCCATTCAGTGCGCAAGACGGGCTGCGGCGGGGAAAGCCCTGGTGGCGCTGGATCTGGGCCCCACCGGGCAGATGCTGGAGCCGACCGGCTCTCTGACCTTTGAGCAGGCGTATGATCTTTACGCCGAACAGGTGGATGCGGGGCAGGAGGCGGATCTGATCCTCATTGAGACCATGACGGATCTGTACGAGATCCGGGCGGCGGTGCTGGCGGCAAAGGAGCATGGCAACGGCAAGCCGGTGATCGCTCTGATGACCTTTGAGCATACGGGGCGCACCTTCACCGGATGCAGCGTGTCCGCCATGGCACTGACCCTGGAGGGGCTTGGAGTGGACGCAATGGGTATCAACTGCTCCATCGGCCCGGATGAGCTGTACCCGGTGGTGGAGGAGCTGTGCCGGTGGACGACCCTGCCCCTGCTCATCAAGCCCAATGCCGGACTGCCGGATCCGGTGACCAACCAGTACAATGTATCCCCGGCGGAGTTCGCCAGGAGCATGACCCGGATCGCAAAGCTGGGGGTCAAGCTGCTTGGGGGCTGCTGCGGCACCACCCCGGATTATATCCGGGCAGTCCGGGAAGCGGTGGCGGATCTGCCATTTACGCCCCGGCAGGTACAGGTGCCGGCGGCAGTATGCTCCTACAGCCGGACGGTGGTCATCGATCGTCCCAGAGTCATCGGGGAGCGGATCAATCCCACCGGCAAGAAGCTGTTCAAGGAAGCGCTGCTTCGGGGGGATATCGACTATATCCTGGGGCAGGCCATTACCCAGGTACACGGGGGCGCAGATATTCTGGACGTGAATGTGGGACTGCCCTCCATTGACGAACGGGATATGATGGTGCGGACGGTGAAGGCGCTCCAGGGAGTGGTGGATGTGCCCTTGCAGTTGGATTCCACCATGCCCCAGGTGCTGGAGGCGGCACTGCGGATCTACAATGGCAAGCCCATTGTGAACTCTGTCAACGGGGAGGAAAAATCCCTGTCCACGGTACTGCCCCTGGTGAAAAAATACGGTGCAGCAGTGGTGGGGCTGACCCTGGATGAACAGGGGATTCCCAAGACGGCAGAGGGCAGATTTCAGATTGCAAAGCGGATCCTGGATCGTGCCCTTGCGTTGGGCATCCGCCGGGAGGATGTGTATATCGACTGTCTGACTCTGACCGTATCGGCGGAGCAGGACGGTGCGGTGCAGACCCTGTCCGCCCTGCATCGGGTCAAGCAGGAGCTGGGGCTGAAAACCGTGCTGGGTGTGTCCAACATCAGCTTCGGCTTGCCCAACCGGGAGCTTGTGAATCACAGCTTCCTGCTGATGGCACTGCAAAACGGACTGGATCTGCCCATTATGAACCCCAATGTGGCATCCATGATGGACGCTGTCCGCAGCTATTGCCTGCTTGCCAACATTGACAAGAATGCCGTTGACTTTATTGCCGCCTACGGCAGCGCAGAGCCAAAGGCAAAGCCGGCGGCGGCACCGGCGGATATGACCCTGTCCTTCGCCATCGAAAACGGGCTGAAGCAGGAGGGTGCCCGGATCACCCGGCAGCTACTGGAGCAGATGGATTCCATGGAGATCGTGAACGGACAACTGATCCCGGCGCTGGACAAGGCGGGGGCTGCCTTTGAGCAGGGCAAGCTGTTCCTGCCCCAGTTGATCCAGGCAGCAGGGGTGGCACAGGCTGCTTTCGGGGAGATCCGCAGCTATCTGACTGCCCACAATGCAGTGCCGGTGAGCCGGGGCAAGGTGATTCTGGCAACGGTGAAGGGGGACATCCACGACATTGGCAAGAATATCGTCAAGGTGCTGATGGAGAATTACGGCTACCAGGTCATCGACCTGGGGCGGGACGTGCCGCCGGAAACCATTGTGGCGGCTGCCCTGGAGCATCAGGTCAAGCTGGTGGGTCTGTCCGCATTGATGACCACCACATTGGGCGCTATGGAGGAAACCATCCGACAGCTGCATGCCAACAACGTGCCCTGCAAGGTGGTTGTGGGAGGCGCTGTGCTGACCGCAGACTATGCAGCCCAGATCGGGGCGGATTACTACGCCAAGGATGCCAAGGAATCGGTGGATATTGCAAAACAGGTGGTGGGATAAGCCACTGTGCAAGGCCTTCGGAGGGAACGCTTCCGAAGGCTTTTGCTGTTTGGGAGATCGACAGGAAACGCCCCTTGGAGCCTTTGCATTTTTTCAAAAGGTGTGGTATAATAAATTGATTATGCGTATGAGGAGGAACCTATGGGACAGGAAACATTGCTTTGGTATACAAAGCCTGCGGAAAATTTTGACCAGGCTCTGCCGGTGGGAAACGGACGCATGGGCGCCATGGTGTTCGGCGGCGTGGAGACGGAGCACCTCAAGCTCAATGAGGATTCCATATGGTCCGGGGGATTGCGGAACCGGAACAATCCGGATGCGTACCAGGGAATGCAGCAGATCCGGATGCTTTTGCAGCAGGAAAAGATCAGCGAAGCGGAGGAACTGGCATTTCAGACCATGCAGGGCTGTCCGGAGAACAGCCGGCATTATATGCCCCTGGGGGATCTGGACGTGGTGTTCCACAAGGAAAGCCACAGCACGGCGTACCGGCGTACCCTGGATCTGTCCAGCGGCATCGCCCTGACAGAGTATACCCTGGACGGGGTGCAGTATCAGCGCAGTGTATTTGTATCGGAGCCGGACAACGTGCTGGTGCTGCATGTGTCCGCCGATCAGCCGGGGCAGGTGTCCTTTGCCGCATCCTTTGGCGGCAGGGACGATTACTACGACGAGAACCGGCCGGATGGAGAGGCTTCCATCTGCGTCACCGGCGGACAGGGCGGTCAGCAGGGCATTCAGTTTGCGGTGGTGATGACTGCCGCTGTCCAGGGGGGCAGAGCCTTTACCCGGGGCAACCAGCTTTGCGTGGAGGGGGCGGATGAAGCCACCCTGCTGCTGGCGGTACAGACCAGCTTCTACAAGGGAGAAGGATACCTGGAGGCTGCACAGTTGGATGCGGAGTATGCGGCGGATTGCAGCTTTCATGAGCTGATGGTGCGGCATGTGGACGACTACCGGGCGTTGTTTGACCGGGTGAAGCTGGAACTGGAGGATAACAGTGGCGAGGGTGCCCAGTTGCCCACGGATGCCCGGCTGAGCCGTTTGCGGGGCAACGATTTTGACGGGAAGGATGCGGCAGGACTGATCCTGGACAACAAGCTGACGGAGCTGTATTTCAACTATGGCAGATACCTGATGATCTCCGGCAGCCGCCCCGGCAGTCAGCCCCTGAATTTACAGGGCATCTGGAACCAGGATATGTGGCCTGCCTGGGGCTCCCGGTTTACGGTGAATATTAACACAGAGATGAACTACTGGTGCGCTGAAAGCTGTAATCTGTCCGAGTGCCACCTGCCCCTGTTTGATCTGATCCGCCGGATGCGTCCCAACGGGGAGCAGACCGCCCGGGATATGTATCATTGCGGCGGCTTTGTGTGCCATCACAATACGGATCTGTGGGGGGATTGCGCTCCCCAGGATCGGTGGATGCCTGCCACCATCTGGCCCATGGGGGCTGCCTGGCTGTGCCTGCATATTTTTGAGCATTATCAGTACACCCTGGACCGGGATTTCCTGGCGCAGCAATTTGATACCCTGTGCGGAGCGGCGCAGTTCTTTACAGAATATATGTTTGAAAACAGCGCCGGACAGCTGGTCACCGGCCCCTCCGTTTCCCCGGAGAATACATACCTGACGGCAAGCGGCGCCAAGGGCAGCCTGTGCATCGGCCCCAGCATGGACAGCCAGATCATCACCCTGCTGTTTACGGATGTGCTGGAGGCGGCAAGGATTCTGGAACGGGAATCCCCCCTGCTGGAGAAGATTCGGCAGATGCTGCCCCGGCTCCCCATGCCGGAGATCGGTAAGTACGGACAGATCAAGGAATGGGCGGTGGATTACGATGAGGTGGAGATCGGCCACCGGCATATTTCCCAGCTGTTCGCTCTGCACCCGGCGGATCTGATTACCCCGGAGGATACCCCCAAGCTGGCGGATGCTGCCCGTGCCACCCTGGTGCGGCGGCTGGTGCATGGGGGCGGTCATACGGGCTGGAGCCGTGCCTGGATCATGAACATGTGGGCAAGGCTTCATGACGGAGAAATGGTGTTCGAGAATATGCAGAAGCTGCTTGCCTATTCCACCAATCCCAATCTGCTGGATTCCCATCCGCCCTTCCAGATTGACGGGAATTTTGGCGGTACGGCGGCAGTATGCGAGGCGTTGCTGCAAAGTCATGGAGGCGTTATGCAGTTCCTGCCCGCTTTGCCGCCCCAGTGGGCAAAGGGCAGCGTCATGGGTCTGCGTGCCAAGGGCGCATATACGGTGGATCTGTTCTGGCAGGATGCCAGGCTGACCCGGGCGGTGGTAACGCCGGATCAGGATGGGCTGTGCCGGATCCGCACCGGTGTGTCCATGGATGTGGTATGCGACGGCGTGACCATTGCCTGTGCCCGGACAGAGGATATGCTGGAGTTCCCGGTATCCGGCGGCAAACATTATGGGCTGACGCCCCGGGAGAATGAGGAGTAAGGAGTAAGAGCATGCTCACAGATGCACAGAAAAAGCGATGGACCTGGATCGGCACCGGCGTTGCGGCGATCCTGGTGCTGTCCCTGGTATGGGTCAGCTGCAACGACAACCGGGGAATCCCCAACGGCAATACGGCGGTGCCTACCACGGAGACGCCCGGCACTACGGAAACGGTGTACGAGCTGGACATTCCCGCCATCGAGCAGAAGAATGCAGAGCTGTCCGCCGAGGCGGAGGAGGGCAGACTGTACGGCAATCTGGAGGTGTCCGATGAACGGGAGGGCTACAGCGGAGACGGCTATGTGACGGGCTTTGACGGGGATGCGGACAACAAGGTGGTCGTGGAGATCGAAGTGCCTGCCACCCAGCATTATGACATTACCCTGTGCGCTGCGGCGGACGAGGAAGTGCGGAACACGCTGTTGGTCAACGGCGAGGATATTGGCGAATTTACCATTGCCGGCAAGGGAGAGTTCCTGCATGTGACCTTTCACGGGGTGTTCATCGAGGCAGGCAAGGCCCGGCTTTCCATTGAGGAGATTGACGGCGGACTGGATCTGGACAGCTTTACGCTGACCAATAACACAGACCTGTACGAGATCTCCTACGAGGATGCGGCGTCCCAGCCGGTGAACGCGGACGCTTCTCCGGAGGCGAAGGCGCTTTTGCGGAATCTGGCATCTTGCTACGGCAAGACCATGCTTACCGGGCAGTATGCCTCCAGCGCCCAGAACCAGGAGCTGGAGCTGATCCACAACATCACGGGGCAGTACCCGGTGATCCGGTTCGGGGATCTGGGCAGCTATACGGACAAGGATACGGAAAACGCAGAGGAGATCGAGGCTGCCATTGCCTGGTCCCGTGCCGGCGGCGTGGTGGGCTTTATGTGGTACTGGACTGCTCCCATGGAGCAGGGCAGCGTGTATGCGGACAAGACGGACTTCCGGCTCAGCAAGGCAGTGACCGGAGAGGACATCGCCCAGCTGGATCCGGAGGAGCTGCAGGAGCTGCTGGATCGGCGGAAGATCAGTGAGGAGTGCTATGCTCTGGTAGAGAGCATCGACCAGGTGGCAGGGCAGCTGGCTCGTCTGAAGGATGCGGATGTGCCGGTGCTGTGGCGGCCCCTGCATGAAGCTGGCGGCGGCTGGTATTGGTGGGGCAGCGACGGTGCGGACGCCTATCAGTGGCTGTGGCGGCTGCTGTATGACCGGCTGACGGCGTATCATGGGCTGAACAACCTGCTGTGGGTCTGGAACGGTCAGAGCCAGGATTACTATGTGGGGCAGGCGTACTACGATATCGCCTCCATTGACGTATACCTGCGGGCGGATGCGGAATACGGCAGCCGCTATGGACAGTTCCAGTGGCTGTATGCCTTGACAAAGGGGGAAAAGCTGCTGGCGCTCAGCGAATGCAGCCGGATCCCGGACGTGGACGCCATCTTCCGGGACAATGCGGTATGGTCCTTCTTTGGACTGTGGTACGGGGACTATCTTGTGGGACAGGATGGCACGCTCAATGGTAAGTATATTTCAACTGATGACTTAATCAAATATTATAACTCAGATGGAACACTTTCTTTGAGCGAATATATAAAAATGTCGCAAAAAAGTCTTGCAAACTAGCTTTTCCCGTGCTATAATGAGTACACCATCAAAAATGGAACGCTTAAATAAAGAAAATAATTGCTTTCGTTAAGCGAAAAGAAAGGCGGTAGTTCTATGAACGTAAAAATTCTGAACGAAAAATCCATCCCCAATCTGCCCTGGCAGGACCGGCCGGCAGACTGCCAGGACGTAATCTGGCGTTACAAGGCAAACCCCATCATCAAGCGGAACATTCTCCCCACCTCCAACAGTGTGTTCAACAGCGCAGTGGTTCCCTTTGAGGGAGGCTTCGCCGGGGTGTTCCGTGTGGACGATAAGGAGCGGAACATGCAGCTGCATGCTGGCTTCTCCAAGGACGGCATGAACTGGGACATTCAGCCGGAGCGGATTCAGTTTGAAACCGACATTCCCGAAATGGCAGAGTTCCAGTACGGCTATGACCCCCGGGTATGCTTCATCGAGGATCGTTACTACATCACCTGGTGCAACGCATACGGCTGGCATCCTACCATTGGTGTGGGCTACACCTTTGACTTCAAGACCTTCCACCAGCTGGAGAATGCATACCTGCCCTTCAACCGGAACGGCGTGCTGTTCCCCCGGCGGATCGGCGGCAACTACATGATGTTCTCCCGCCCCTCCGACAGCGGTCACACCCCCTTCGGGGATATCTACATTTCCCAGTCTCCGGATATGACCTACTGGGGCAAGCACCGTCATGTGATGGGTCCCTCCAAGGGCTGGGAGTCCACTAAGATCGGCGCCGGCCCTACCCCCATCGAGACGGATCGTGGCTGGCTGATCTTCTACCACGGGGTACTCACCTCCTGCAACGGCTTTGTGTACAGCTTCTCTGCGGCATTGCTGGACAAGGATGAGCCCTGGAAGGTGCTCAAGCGGGGCAGAAGCTACCTCATCAGCCCCCAGGAGCTGTACGAGTGCGTAGGCGATGTGCCCAACGTAACCTTCCCCTGTGCAAATCTGGTGGATGCAGACACCGGCAGAATCGCCATCTACTATGGCTGTGCAGATACCTGCACCGGTCTGTGCTTCACCACAGTGGACACGGTTATGGATTGGCTGGATCACAATTCCCAGGTCTGATCCTGCAAAACAAATCCCGGCGGTTTCGGCTGCCGGGATATGTATCGAAAAAGTAGCCTGTACAGATCGTACAGGCTGCTTTTGTTTTGTGCATCAAAGACCGTTTGGATTTTTCTCGGTGAAGTGCCAGCTGTCGGCGCACATCTGCTCCACGGTGGCATGCGCCTCCCAGTGCAGCAGCTCCTTTGCCCGGCTTGCATCTGCCACAGAGGTGGCAATGTCGCCGGGGCGGCGGGGACAGATCTCCCGGGGGATGGGCTTGCCGCATGCTTTTTCGTAGGCATCAGCCACCTGTAACACGCTGGCGCCGTGCCCGGTGCCCAGGTTGATGGGCATGAAGCCCGGATGGCTGTCGGCGTAATCCAGGGCGGCAAGATGCCCCTTTGCCAGGTCTACCACATGGATATAATCCCGGACGCCGGTGCCGTCCGGCGTGGCATAATCGTTGCCGAATACCCGCAGGCAGGGCAGCTTGCCTACTGCCACCTGGGCAATGTAGGGTACCAGATTGTTGGGGATGCCGTTGGGATCCTCCCCGATGAGCCCGCTGGGATGCGCCCCGATGGGGTTGAAGTACCGGAGTGCCACCACGCTCCATTCCGGATCCGCAACCACCAGATCCCGCAGGAACTGCTCGATCATCACCTTGGTGTAGCCGTAAGGATTGGTGGCGGAGGTGGGCATGTCCTCAGTGTAGGGCACCGGGTTATGTACCCCGTATACGGTGGCAGAGGAGGAGAATACCAGCTTCTTGCAGCCATACTTCCGCATAGCCTGGAGCAGCAGCAGGGTGCCGGTCAGGTTGTTGTGGTAATACTCCAGGGGCTTGGCAACGGATTCTCCCACTGCCTTCAGTCCGGCAAAGTGGATCACAGCGTCGATGCTGTGATTGGCAAAGATTTGCTCCATGCCCGGCAGATCCAGCATATCCGTCCGGTAGAAGGTGACGGATTTGCCGGTGATCTGCCGGATCCGGTTTACGCTTTCTTCCTTGGAATTGGACAGGTTGTCCATGATGATGACTTCATAGCCGCTTTCCAGCAGCTCTACACAGCAGTGGCTGCCGATGAATCCGGCGCCGCCGGTTACTAAAATAGTTTTCATGGTTTCATGGCTGCACAAGGTACAGCACTCCTTTCTGTTATATTATGTCAGTTGCATGCCTCCTGTGGAACGAATTTGCAGCAGGTGACATGCGCCGGCACCCAGTACGGCTTCCATACCGCTGCGGAAGGCGCTGAGCCGGTCCAGCGGCACAAATGCCTGGACTGTGCCGGCAAAGCCGCCGCCGTGGATCCGGCATGCGCCTTCACCGTGCAGCAACTGTCGACACAGCGCCAGCGCCATGCTGATCGGCTGCTGCCGGGGATTGCGGCAGTCAAAGATGTTTTGCAGCAGGGTTTCGGAGGATCTGCCGGATTCCGTCACGAGGGCTAAGAACCGGGGGATGTTTCCCTGTTCCAGGGCGGTTGTCTGCTCCATGACCCGTGCGTTCTCCCCGTAAAAATGCATGGCACGCAGCACAGCCCGGTCTCCGCAGGCTTTCCGCAGTGCCGGGATGGCAGCTTCAAATTCCGCCTGGGGAACCTGCCGCAGCACCTGTTTGCCAAACTGCCGGGCAATGCTGCGCATTTCCGCCGGAACTGCCGCATAGCAAGCGGTCAGGTCTGCATGATCTCCGCCGCTGTCGATGATGCACAGGGCATAGCCTGCTTTTTGCAGATCCAGGGACACCTGCCGGATGCCGGGGTTGTCCGGATCCGCAAAGTCAATGGATGCCACATTGCCAAGGGAGCATGCCATCTGATCCATCAGACCGCAGGGCTTGCCGAAAAAGACATTTTCCGCATACTGCCCGATCTGGGCGATGGAAACCGGTGTTTCCGCTCCGTCAGCAAAAAAGGCGTTGATGATATTTCCCAGCAGAACTTCAAACGCCGCAGAGCTGGACAGGCCGGAGCCCTTCAGCACGCTGGAGGTGGTGTAGGCGTCAAACCCCGACACTGGATAGCCAAGCTGGATGAACCGGGCTGCAACCCCTCTGATCAGGGCAGCGGCGGTGTTGGTTTCCTCCGGCATGGGAATCCGCTGGGACAGGTCGATGAGATCCTCCGGATAGCCCTCGGACTTGACCCGAATCAGATTGGTGCCGTTGGGGGCGGCGGCGGCGATCACATCCAGGCTTACCCCGGCAGCTAGCACGCAGCCGTTCTGATGGTCCGTGTGGTTGCCGCTGAGCTCCGTTCTGCCGGAAACAGAAAACAGGCTTGCGCAGGGCTGATGATAGGTTTCCTGATACCGGGCAAGCAGATTGCACAGCCGTTCCTGGTAGGGCTGCAGAGCGGCTCCCTCCGCTCCGTACAGCCGGCACAGCTGGCTGTCATACTGCCCCTCCCGGAGCTGTCTTGCAATGGTCTGGTTTGATTCCATGGGCATCTCCATTCTGCTGCGGTCAAAGCCGCTGGCTTTCTTTCTGTTTATGGCAACACTCATATGATTGCGATAGGATGCCACTTTATCATTATACTCCAGACCGGATGCTTTTGCAAGACCGGAGCCGGAAAAAGACCCGTTGGGACAAATTTTGCAGCACCGCTTTACATTTCCCCACCAAAGTGGTATACTTTTAAGGAGATGAAGCAGAAAGGTGCGTTGACCGTGCAAAAAATATTGGGATATATGCGGAAAGCCATACAGGAATTTGATCTGATCCAGGACGGCGACCGGATCGCTGTGGGGGTATCCGGCGGCAAGGACAGTCTGGTGCTGCTGCAAGGGCTGGCAATGCTGCGCCGGTTCATCGGCATTGACTATGAGCTGGTTGCCATTACCCTGGATCCCCAGTTCGGGGGAGAGCCGGGGGATTTTTCTGAGATTGCCGCCATGTGCAAGGATTTGGGAGTGCCCTATGTGGTGCTGCCCACGGACATCGGGA
The DNA here is from genome assembly GCF_000210095.1 of Ruminococcus champanellensis 18P13 = JCM 17042. NCBI lineage: Bacteria > Bacillati > Bacillota > Clostridia > Eubacteriales > Oscillospiraceae > Ruminococcus > Ruminococcus champanellensis. Next base: position 2,352,087 of record NC_021039.1, on the reverse strand, counting down.
AGATCGTGTTTGAGATCCGACAGGAGGCAAGTCCATGCAGTCTGTGCGCCCGGATGCGCCGGGGAGCATTGCACGATGCGGCGGTTGCCAACGGCTGCAACAAGATTGCCCTGGGGCATCACTTCAACGACGCTGTGGAAACCTTTGTGATGAATCTGTTCATTGAGGGGCGGATCGGCTGTTTCTCCCCCAAAAGCTACCTGTCCCGGAAGAAGATCACTCTGATCCGCCCCCTGGTATTTGCCCCGGAGCGGGAGGTGCGCCGGGCGGCGGTCAAGACCCAGCTGGCAGTGCAGAAATCCAAGTGCCCGGCGGACGGCTACACCATGCGGCAGAAGACAAAGGAATTTCTGGCGCAGATGGAGCATGAAAGCAAGGGCTTTACCGACCGGCTCTTCGGCGCCATGCGCCGCAGCAACATTGACGGCTGGGGCGGGGTGAACTGGGTACCAAGGGAGCGGGAGGACTGAAGCACGGTTTGTCAATCCGGAGGATCCGACAGGATTTTCCGGATTTTTTAGACAACATCGCCTTGACTTTCTCCGCCGGATGGGTTAAACTATAAATGTATGCATATTTGCGGCAGGATGCGGTACAATACCCCTGTTCCAACGGAAACAGATTCAGAACGGGGGCGATTTTATGACCGATTCCGAGGAAAAAAGGGACGAAAAGGATCAGACCGAAACCCAGCGTGCCGCAGACCAGGCGGAGCTTGCCGAACAGAACGGACAGGTGGTGGCACACAACGCCAAGCATCTGATCCACTGTCTGACCGTCATCGGCGAGGTGGAGGGTCACTATGTTCTGCCGGAGCGTACCAAGACCACCAAGTACGAGCATATCATTCCGGCGCTGGTTGCCATTGAGCAGGATCGCTCCATTGAGGGACTGCTCATCATTCTCAACACCGTGGGAGGAGATGTGGAGGCGGGGCTTGCCATTGCAGAACTGCTGGCAGGCATGAAAACCCCCACCGTATCCCTGGTGGTAGGGGGCGGTCACTCCATCGGCGTGCCCCTTGCAGTCAGTGCCAAGCGTTCTTTTATTGTACCCTCCGCCACCATGACCATTCACCCGGTGCGGATGAACGGCATGATCGTGGGAGTGCCGCAGACCCTATCTTATTTCAAAAAAATGCAGGACCGGATCGTGAATTTTGTGACCGCCAACAGCGGCATATCCGAGCAGCAGTTCCGTGCGCTGATGATGGAGACGGAGGAGCTGGTGATGGATGTGGGCACCGTCGTGGACGGGGAGCGGGCAGTGGAGCTTGGACTGATCGACAGTCTGGGCGGCTTGTCCGACGCTGTCGCCTGTCTGTACGGACTGATCGAGGCGGGGGAGGAACGATACCCGGACGATCCTGCATAAAGGCAAAGGAGACAAACACATGAGTATTTTAGACGCAATCATTCAAGGCATCATTCAGGGACTGACGGAATTTCTGCCGGTTTCCAGTTCCGGGCATCTGGCGCTGTACCAGCAGATCTTCGGCAGTACGGAGGAAAACGGTCTGTTTTTCTCCGCCATCCTGCACCTGGGCACGCTGGTGGCGGTATTCATCGCCTTCCGGGATACCATCTGGGCACTCATCAAGGAGCTTGGATGCATGCTCAAGGATATTTTCACCGGAAAATTCAAGTGGAGCACCATGAACGGGGAGCGGCGCATGATTATCATGCTGCTGATCTCTCTGCTGGTATTGGTGCCCCTGTATCCTTTAAAGGATCTGGTGGAGGAGGTTTCCAACAAGCATCTGATCGTCATCGGCTTCTGCTTTTTGTACACGGCAGTGATCCTCTTTTTGTCGGATCGCTGTGGCAAGGGAACAAGGGAGCCGAAGGACATTACCGTCAAGAATGCGCTGACGGTGGGTATTTTCCAGGGCATCGCTCTGATGCCGGGCATCTCCCGTTCCGGCTCCACCATTGCCAGCGGTCTGTTCAGCGGCTTTACAAGAGAAACTGCAGTGAAGTATTCCTTCATTCTGGGCATTCCCACGATCCTGGGGGGCTGCCTGCTGGAGGTAAAGGATGCGGCAGCGGAGGGCATCGAGTTTGACTTCCTGCCCATGCTCATCGGCTTTGTGGTATCCGCTGTGGTGGGCATCTGCGCCATCCGCATGGTAAACTGGCTGGTCAAGAGCGAGAAGTTCAAAATCTTTGCCGTATACACCCTGCTGCTTGGCTTGTTTGTGATCGGCTATTCCATTTATAAGATGTAAAGGATACATACAGAGAAAAAGGAGATGACAGGCGTGGCGGCGCAGAAGAAGCCTACCCCGAAAAAGAAGCCCAACCCCAATGCACGGGGCACCAAGAAGCCGGCGGAGCGCCCGGCAGAAAAACCGGCGGAACGGCAGCAGGAGCCGCCCAAGCCGCCCCAGGATACCGCCAACCAGTTCTGGTCCATTATGCTGTTTGCGCTGGGGGTTCTGTCCCTGCTGCTGATCGTGATACCGGGCACCAGTGCCTGGCATGTGCTACATACCACCATGTTCGGATTGTTCGGGGTGGCGTCCGCCTTTATCCCCCTGATCCTGGTGTATACGGCGATCCTCATTGGCATGGAGCGCTCCCACCAGACCGTATCCGGCAAGGCATTCTGGGGGGTTGCTTTGATGATTCTCAGCAGCGCCATTGTCCAGATTTTCTTTTACGGAGAGGTCAAAGGGGACGGACTGGTGGACTGTGTGCGTACCCTGTTCCGGCAGGGGAAGGACTTGCAGGGGGGTGGTGTGTTCAGTGCGCTGATCGCCTGGCCGCTGATCCGGCTGTTTGATGTGACCGGTGCCAAGATCATCATTCTGCTGATGCTGTTCGTGTTTGTGATGCTTCTGACCAATACGGGGCTGATCGACCTGTTCCGGCTGCTGAGCCGTCCCTTCCGGAGCATGCATCGTGCAGTGCGGCAGGCGAGGTATGACGATCAGTACCTGGATGCTTATGATGAAATGCTCCGGAGCCGCACCGCCCGGGAGGAGCGGGAAGCCATTGCTATGGCGAACGCAGAGCAGCCCAGGCGTACCCGGGCATCCCGGGCGAAGGATTTCCGGTTTGATGTGCCCATTGTGGACAATGCCCTGGTGCCGGAGGATCTGCCCCAGCCGGATTCCCCCCAGTGGGAGCGGGAGCGCCGTTCCGGAGATCCGGTGCCGGAGCAGCCGGAGCCGGAAATCCAGAAAAGTCAGGAGTCTGCGGAGCTGGATGACCTGGTAGCGGCGGCAACCGCCGTGAAGGAGCCGAAGCGCACCAAGAAGGAGGAGCAGGCAGCGCAGACCGAAGCCATGACGGCGGAGATCGAGGCGGAAGTGGTCAACGGAGAGGCCCAGACCCCGGTGTATGAATACCGGCTGCCTCCCATTGATTACCTGGAGCCCAGCGTCAGCAAGGCGGCGGATCCCAATGCGGCGCTGGAGCTGCGGCAGAATGCGGATATTCTGGTGGACACGCTCAACAGCTTCGGCGTGCAGGTGCGGATCACCGGCATCAACCGGGGGCCTACGGTCACCCGGTATGAGGTACAGCCCTCCGCCGGGGTGAAGATCGCCAAGATCACAAGCCTGGCGGATGACATTGCTCTGAATCTGGCGGCAGGGGGTGTGCGGATCGAAGCCCCCATTCCCGGAAAGCCGGCAGTGGGCATCGAGGTGGCAAACGCCCACAAGGATATGGTTGGCATCCGGGAGATCCTGGAGAGCCGGCAGTTTACCGAATCCAAAAGCAAGCTGTCCTTTGCAGTGGGCAAGGACATTGACGGCAACATCATTCTGGGAGATATTGCGAAAATGCCCCATATGATCATCGCCGGGGCAACCGGCTCCGGTAAGTCCGTCTGCACCAACGGCATTATTATGAGCATCCTGTACCACGCAAAGCCTACGGAGGTGAAGCTGGTGCTGATCGACCCGAAGATCGTGGAATTCAAGATCTACGACGGGATCCCACATCTGCTGATCCCGGTGGTGACGGATCCCCGGAAGGCGGCAGGCGCTTTGAACTGGGCGACCCAGGAGATGGATCGCCGGTATGCCCTGTGCGCCAGCTATAATGTGCGGGATCTGAAGGACTTCAACGCATTGGCGGCAAAGCGGGAGGATCTGGATCCGCTGCCCCAGATCGTGATCGTCATTGACGAGTTTGCGGATCTGATGATGACCTCCTCCAAGGAAGTGGAGGATGCGGTGTGCCGGATCGCCCAGAAAGCAAGAGCTGCCGGGATGCACCTGATCATCGCCACCCAGCGGCCTACGGCGGATGTCATTACAGGACTCATCAAATCCAACGTGCCCAGCCGGATCGCCCTGTCCGTCAAGAGTCAGATGGACTCCCGGAATATCCTGGATGTTGGCGGCGCAGAAAAGCTGTTGGGACACGGGGATATGCTGTACTTTCCCAACGGTCTGCCCAAGCCCGTCCGGGTGCAGGGCTGCTACTGCTCCACCGAGGAAATCGAGCGGGTGGTTGGCTACATCAAGGAAGAAGCCAAGGCGGAATACAGCCACGATATTATGGAGGCTGTGGAGCAAAGCATGCCTGCCGTGAAGGGGGAGCGCTTTGAGGACGACAGCAGCGACCGGGCAGAGGGGGACGATGAACTGATCGACCGTGCCATTGACGTGGTGGTGGAGCTGGGACAGGCATCCACTTCCTCCTTGCAGCGGAAGCTGAAGCTGGGCTATGCCCGGGCGGCACGGATCATGGATGAGCTGGAGGAAATGGGTGTCATCGGCCCCCATGAGGGGGCAAAGCCCCGGAAGGTGCTCATCAGTCCCCAGCAGGCGGCAGAGCGGCGGATGCGCCGACAGGAATCAAACTAGGAGGAGCAGTATGCCGGATACAGGAATGATGCCCATGACCCGGGAGGAGCTGAACGCCCGGGGGATCGATGTGCCGGATTTTGTGTATGTGATCGGGGACGCCTATGTGGATCATCCCAGCTTCGGGGCAGCCATCATCTCCCGGGTGCTGGAGGCGAAGGGCTTTTCCGTTGCCATCGTGTCCCAGCCGGACTGGCGCAGTGACCGGGATTTCACCCGGTTCGGCAGACCCAGGCTTGGATTCCTGGTGACCTCCGGCAACATCGACTCCATGGTGGCGCACTACACTGCCGCCAAACGGAAGCGCTCGGAGGATGCCTATTCCCCAGGCGGCAAAGCCGGCAAGCGACCGGATCGGGCGGTACTGGTGTACTGTCAGAAGATCCGGCAGCTGTACGGGGATATCCCCCTGATTATCGGGGGACTGGAGGCATCCCTGCGCCGGTTCGCTCACTATGACTACTGGGACGACCGGGTGCGCCCCTCCATTCTGGAGGAAAGCGGTGCGGATCTTTTGCTGTTCGGCATGGGGGAACACTCCATTCTGGAGGTTGCCCAGGGCCTGCGGGACGGGATCCCGGTGGGGGAACTGACGGAGATCCGGGGTAGCTGCTATATGACCGCTCCGGAGCATACTCCCTTTGGAGCGGCGGAATGCCCCAGCTATGCCCAGGTGTGTGAGAGCAAGAAGGCATATGCCAAGGCGTGCCGGATTCAGTACGATCAGCAGGATGAGGTGTATGGCAAGCGGGTGATCCAGCGGCACGGCAGCCGGATGCTGGTGCAGAATCCGCCGGCGCTTTCTCTGACCACGGAGGAGCTGGACTGGGTGTACAGCCTGCCCTATACCCGTACCTACCACCCCAGCTATGAACCCCAGGGCGGGGTGCCGGGGATTGCAGAGGTGCAGTTTTCCATCACCCACAACCGGGGCTGCTTCGGTTTCTGCAACTTCTGCTCCATTGCCTTGCATCAGGGCAGGCGGATCACTGTCCGCAGCGAGGAATCCGTGATCCGGGAGGCGGAGCGGATCGTGCAGATGCCCAATTTCAAGGGCTATATCCATGACGTGGGAGGCCCCACCGCCAACTTCCGGCATCCTTCCTGTGAAAAGCAGTTGACCGCCGGTCTGTGTAAAGGGAAAAAGTGTCTGGCGCCCACTCCCTGCAAGGGACTGCATGCGGATCACCGGGAGTACCTGCATATGCTGCGGCGGCTCCGGAAGATCAAGGGGGTCAAGCGGGTGTTCATCCGCTCCGGCATCCGCTATGATTACCTGATGGCGGATCCGGACGACACCTTTCTGCGGGAGCTGATCCGGTATCATGTGAGCGGACAGCTGAAGGTGGCGCCGGAGCATTGTGCGGCGGCGGTGCTGGATAAAATGGGGAAACCCCATATCGAGGCGTATCTTGCCTTCCAGAAGAAATTCTACGAGATCACCAAGGGCATGGGCAAGGAGCAGTATCTGGTGCCCTACCTCATGTCCTCCCATCCGGGGAGCACCCTACAGGCGGCGGTGGAGCTGGCGGTCTTTTTAAAGCAGCAGCATATCCACCCGGAGCAGGTGCAGGATTTCTATCCTACCCCGGGTACCTTATCCACCTGTATGTTCTACACGGAGCTGGATCCCTATACCATGGAACCGGTGTATGTGCCCAAGACCCCGGAGGAGAAGGCTATGCAGCGGGCGCTGCTCCAGTATTTTCAGCCCAAGAACAAGGCGCTGGTGCTGGCGGCATTGAAAAAAGCAGGCAGGCGGGATCTCATCGGTACCGGGCCGGATTGCCTGGTGGCACCGGAGGAGCCTGCACGCAGAATCCCTGCCGCTGACAGGAATCGGAGCAGAAAGGACGGGCAGAAATGGCGAAAAGGGAAGGGCACAGACCGAAGAGGCAAGCGCTGAGTCCGGCGTTGTCCGTCGGGCTGACGGTTCTGCTGATCCTGGGTCTGCTGCTGTGCAATCTGATCCGGCAGCGCAGCGGAACCAGGACTGCCCCGGCGGAAGGCACCTTGTCCGTGCATTTTATCGATGTGGGACAGGGGGACTGTACCTTGATCCGGTGCGGCGAAACGGAGATTCTCATTGACGCCGGAGAGCAGGAAGCCGGGGACACGGTGGTACAGTATTTGCAGGGGCAGAGGATCCGATCCCTGGACTATGTGATCGCCACCCATCCCCACTCGGATCACATCGGGGGACTGCCCCGGGTGCTGAGGGAGATTCCGGCGGAGCATGTGCTGGTGTCGGACATTCCGGAGGCGGATCTGCCCACCACTGCCAGCTATGAGCGGTTTCTGGACGCAGTGGAACAGGCGTCCCTGACCCTGGAGATCGTATCTCCCGGGGATCGGTTTACGCTGGATCAGGGGGCGGTGCTGGAAATCCTGGGGCCTCTGGGTACGGATTACAAAAGTCTGAACAATTATTCCGTGGTGGCACGGCTCACCTATGGGGACAACAGCTTTCTGTTTACCGGGGATATGGAGGAAAAGGCGGAAAAGGAACTGCTGGCGGCGCAGAGCCTTGCGCCGGTGGATGTTCTGAAGGTGGGGCATCACGGCAGCAGCACCTCCACCAAAAAGAAGTTCCTGGAGGCAGTAACCCCAGCCATGGCGGTGATCGAATGCGGGGACAATTCCTACAATCACCCCAATGCCAACACGGTGAAGCGGCTGGAAAACTATACGGATAAAATTTACCGGACGGATCTGCTTGGCACCATTGTCATGGTATCCGACGGCAGGGATATTCAGGTGCACTGGGAAAGAGAGGCGGCTTAGCATGTGGATACTGGATCGGATAGAGGGCGGCATTGCCGTCATTGAAACGGAGGAGGGCAGACTGGAGCTGCCCCGGCAGCAGCTGCCTCCGGATGTAAAGGAAGGAGACGTGCTGGTGCAGACCGGGTCGGGCATTTGTGTGGACGCAGCGGAAACCAGCCGCCGCCGGGAGAAGATCGCCGAGAGATATCGGCGGCTGAGGAGCAAGCCATGAGTACATTGGATTGTCTGATTGCCGGAGGGGGCGCAGCAGGCTGCTATGCGGCGATCACTGCTGCCCGCCGGGGTCGGCGTGTGGGAATTGTGGAGCATAACCCCAAGGGGGAGCTGGGAAAAAAGCTGCGGATCACCGGGAAGGGACGCTGCAACGTGACCAACAACTGTGACCGGGACACCCTGCTCGCCAATATCCCCCGGAACGGCAGGTTTTTATACAGTGCCTTTTCCGCATGCAGTCCGGCGGATGTGATGGGATTTTTTGAAGCCCTGGGGGTGCGGCTGAAAACCGAGCGGGGCAACCGGGTATTTCCGGTCAGCGACAGCGCCGGAGAGATCGTCTCCGCTTTGCGGCAGGAATGCCGCCGACTGGGGGTACAGGTGATTCCGGGGCAGGTGACGGATCTGCTCCTGGAGGACGGCTGCTGCCGGGGACTGCTGGTGGATGGAACGGCATATGAAGCGGAATCCGTACTGCTTGCCACCGGGGGCATGTCCTATCCTGCCACCGGCTCCACCGGGGACGGGTATGACATTGCCCGCCGGGCAGGGCATACCATTGTGCCGCCGGAGCCTTCCCTGGTTCCCCTGGTGATCCGGGAGAAGCAGTGTCGGGATATGATGGGACTGTCCCTGCGGAATGTGACTCTCTCCCTGTATGATGGGGGAAAATGCCTGTTCCAGGAGCTTGGGGAGATGCTGTTCACCCATTTTGGGGTATCCGGTCCTCTGGTGCTCAGTGCCAGCTGCCACATTCCCCAAATCGAGCCGGATCGGTACACATTGAGCATTGACTTAAAGCCGGGGCTGACCCCGGAGCAGATGGATCTGCGGCTTCAGCGGGATTTTCAGCTGTTCCAGAACAGAACCCTGTTCAACGCCCTGTCAAAGCTGCTGCCGAAGGGCATGATCCCGGCTGCGATTCAGCTGTCCGGTATGGACGGGAACATCCGGGTGAATCAGATCACCAAGGCACAGCGGCTGGCGTTCGGCGCATTTCTCAAGGCATTTCCTCTGACGGTGCAGGGCTTCCGTTCCATCAGCGAAGCCATCATCACACGGGGGGGCGTATCCGTCAAGGAGGTCAGCCCCAAAACCATGGAATCCAAGCTGCTGCCGGGATTGTTTTTTGCCGGAGAGCTGCTGGACGTGGATGCCTACACAGGAGGATTTAATTTACAGATTGCCTTTGCCACCGGTTATGCAGCCGGATGCAGCATATAAGGCAGGGAAGGAACGGATATGAGTATCAATATTGCAATCGATGGCCCGGCAGGCGCCGGAAAAAGCACCATCGCCCGGGCGGTGGCAGCAGCACTTGGCTTTATTTATGTGGACACCGGGGCATTGTACCGGACGGTGGCGCTGCATGCAAAGCGGAAAGGGGCGGAGACCCCGGAGCAGATTACCGCAGCCCTGCAAACAGCGGAGATCTCCCTGTGCTTTTCCGAAGGCACCCAGCATGTGATCCTGTGCGGAGAGGATGTGTCCGGACTGATCCGTACACCGGAGATTTCCATGGCTGCATCGGTGGTTTCCGCCATTCCGGCAGTCCGGCAGTATCTGTTTGATTTACAGCTGGAGCTTGCCAAACAGAACAACGTGATTATGGACGGCCGGGACATTGGTACGGTGGTGCTGCCCCATGCGGATCTGAAGATCTTTCTGACCGCCTCCCCGGAGGAGCGTGCCCGCCGCCGGTATCTGGAGCTGTCCGCAAAGCCGGATTGCCCCCCTATGGATGAGATTTTGCAGGATATCATCAAGCGGGATGAGGCTGACCGGAACCGGGCAGTATCCCCCCTGCGGCAGGCGGAGGATGCGGTGCTGGTGGACACCACCCAGATGGATCAGCAGCAGGTGATCGACCATCTGCTAGGTCTGTGCCGGGAAAGGCTGGGACTGTAATGCTGTACTGTTTCGGATACTGGGTGGTCAGATTCCTCTATTTCCTCTTTTATCATATCCAGGTGGAGGGCAGGGAGCACATTCCCACATCCGGGGGCTTTGTGCTGGCGTCCAACCACAGAAGCTATGCGGATCCGCCCCTGCTCGCTACCCGTTTGCGGGGACAGCGCTGTGTGTTCATGGCAAAGGAGGAGCTGTTCCGGAACAAATTTTTCGGCTGGCTGATCCGGAAGCTGGGGGCGTTCCCGGTGACCCGGGGTGCCGGTGACAACGGCGTGATCGAAACGGCGGAGCAATATGTGCGCAGCGGCAGAGTGCTGATGATCTTTCCGGAGGGCACCCGATCCAAGGACGGCAGAGTGGGCAGGGGCAAAACCGGCGTGGCGCTGATCGCTGCCCAGACCGGTGCGCCGGTGGTGCCGGTGGGCATCACCTTCACCGGAAAGCTGCATTTCCGCAGTCAGATCATCGTTCGGTTCGGCAAGCCCATTCAGGCGGCGGAGCTGGCACTGGGGGAGGATCCCAAGCCCAGAGAGCTGGCGGCTCTGAAGAACCGGATCATGACGGAGATCAAGGGACTGGTGGATGAGCCGCCCTTGCCCCCGGCAGAGCCGGTGCAGGAATAAGGAGGACGTATGGTACAGATCACAGTTGCCAAAACCGCTGGCTTCTGCTTCGGGGTGGACCGGGCGGTGAAGCTGGTGTATGCGGAGTTGGAAAAGGGCGGACGGGTGGCAACCCTGGGGCCCATCATTCACAATGCGGACGTGGTAAACGACATGATCGCCAAGGGCGCCCGGATCGTCAGCTCCGTGGAGGAGCTGGAGCCGGGAGAGCGGGTGGTGATCCGCTCCCACGGGGTGGGCAGGAAGATCTACGAGCAGATCGCCGAAAAGGGAAATCCCCTGATCGATGCTACCTGTCCCTTTGTTGCCCGGATCCATAAAATCGTGGCGGAGCAGTCCGCAAAGGGATACTTTATTCTGATTGCCGGGGACGCATCCCACCCGGAGGTGCAGGGGATCGTTGGTCATTGTGACGAAAACTGTGCAGTTTTTAAGGACGAAACCGAGCTGAAGTGTTACATTGATAAAAATTCACCGAAATTCAAAAAAAAGCTTGCAATTGTCGCGCAAACAACGTATAATATATTATTATGGGGTGACTGTCTGAAACAATTACCAAAGGACGATCCCGATATACTGGTTTTCGATACGATCTGCAATGCCACCGCAAGCCGGCAGTCGGATGCGGCACGGCTTTCCGCCGATACTGACGTCATGGTAGTGGTAGGCGGACGGAACAGTTCCAACACGGTCAAGCTTTACGATGTCTGCCGCCGGAACTGCAAGGCGTACCATATTGAAAACGCAGGCGAGCTGTTTGCGCTCGATTTTTCCGGTGCCGAACGGATCGGCATCACGGCCGGAGCATCCACCCCGGCTTATATCATTAAGGAGGTACAAACAACCATGACTGACATTGCGAAAAATAATCTGGATGAGGACATTGATTTCGAAGCGGCTCTGGAGCAGTCCTTCAAAAAAATACATACAGGAGAGAGAGTTAAGGGCTACGTTGTTTCTGTAAACAACAACGAGGCGATCGTAGACGTGGGCACCAAGCACACCGGCTATGTTCCCCTGGATGAACTGACTGACGATCCCAGTAAGAAGCCGGCTGACCTGGTACAGCCCGGTGATGAGCTGGATCTGATCGTGACCAAGATCAATGACCCCGAGGGCTATGTTCTGCTGTCCAAGCGCCGTGTTGACGAGCTGGTAGGCTTTGAGAACATTGCAAAGGCAAAGGAAGAGGGCACCATCCTCAAGGGCATCGTACAGAACGCTGTGAAGGGCGGTCTGATTGTTTCCTGCGATGGCGTCCGGGTATTCGTTCCCGCATCCCAGTCCGGTCTGGGCAGAGATGCTGACCTGTCCGTTCTGAAGAACAAGCCGGTTGAGCTGAAGATCATTGAGGTCAATGAGCAGCGCCGCCGTGCAGTGGGCTCCATCAAGGCTGTTGCAAAGGCACAGAAGGATGCTGCAAGAGCAAAGTTCTGGGAGACCGCAGAGGTTGGCCAGGTATTCACTGGCGAAGTGAAGTCTCTGACAAGCTACGGTGCATTTGTTGACCTGGGCGGCATTGACGGCATGGTTCACATTTCTGAGCTGAGCTGGAAGCGCATCAAGCACCCCAGCGAGGTTGTCAAGGTAGGCGACATGCTGGAGGTTTACATCAAGGCTCTGGATCCGGAAGCAAACCGCATTTCCCTGGGCTACAAGAAGAAGGAAGACAATCCCTGGGAGCAGTTCCTGGCAAAGTATCACGTTGGCGACGTGGTAGATGCGACGGTTGTTTCCATCACCCAGTTCGGTGCATTTGCACAGATCATGGACGGGGTGGACGGTCTGATCCACATTTCCCAGATCGCAAACCAGCGTGTTGACAACGTAAAGGACATCCTTTCCGTTGGTCAGCAGGTTCAGGTCAAGATCGTAGAGATCGATCCGGAAAAGAAGCGTATCAGCATTTCCATGCGGGCACTGCTGGAGGACGCTGACGCAGCCAAGGCTGATGAAGCTGACGAGGTTGCATACTCTTCTGAGGACGCTGAATAATCCAAACAAGTAAATTGCAGAGCCGCCGGGCGAATGTCCGGCGGTTTTTTGTATAAATCGCTTGTTTTTTCTCTACATACCTGTTATAATATAGGCAATGCCGCACAGAGAGAGCGGTAATCAAAAACGAGGGGGCATACATGTATGGTAGATACACTCAGACGATACGGACAGGAACACATCCTTTCTTATTATGAGACACTGGACGGCACACAGAAGGAGAAGCTGAAGGAGCAGCTTTCCCGTATGGATTTGTCTGTTCTGGCAGGGCTGAAGCATCAGGCAAAAGAAGAACGAGGCACATTCATGCCGCTGGGCGCATTGACCATTGATGAGATCCGCAGTAAGGAAAAGTTCTATATGGTGCAGGGGCTGAACGCACTGCAGAACGGCAAGATCGGCGCCGTGCTGCTGGCAGGGGGCCAGGGCACCCGGCTGGGGCTGGATGGGCCAAAGGGTACGCTGAATGTAGGGGTGACCCGGAAGCTGTATCTGTTTGAATGTCTGGTACAGAATCTGTTGCAGGTGGTCAAGCGCTGCGGCTCCTGGGTGCCGCTGTATGTGATGACCAGTGAGAAGAACAATACGGATACTATTGCTTTCTTTGAAGCGCACAAGTATTTTGGCTATGATCCGGGACAGGTTCGCTTTTTTGTGCAGGAAATGGCACCCTGCACGGATTTTGACGGTAGGATGATGCTGGAAGCGCCCGGGGCAGTGTGCAGCTCCCCCAACGGTAACGGCGGCTGGTTTAGTTCCATGGTTCGGGCAGGGCTGCTCAAGGATCTGAAGGAACGGGGCGTGGAATGGCTGAATGTGTTTGCAGTGGATAACGTTCTGCAGCAGATTGCAGACCCATGCTTTATCGGTGCGACCATTGCATCCGGCTGTGAGGCGGGCGCCAAGGTGGTTGCCAAGGCGGATCCGGACGAACGGGTGGGCGTGCTGTGCCTGGAGGACGGCAAGCCTTCTATTGTAGAGTACTATGAAATGACGGAGGAAATGCGCACGCTCCGGGAACCCGGCGGCAGGCTGTCCTATAATTATGGTGTGATCCTCAACTATCTGTTCCGGGTGGATAAGCTGCAAAAGATCATGGATCAGCAGATGCCGGTGCACCTGGTCAAGAAAAAGATCCCTTATATGAATGAACAGGGGCAGTTGGTGGAGCCGGAAACACCCAATGGCTACAAGTTCGAGACGCTGGTGTTGGATATGGTGCATATGCAGAACAGCTGTCTGTCCTATGAGGTAAAGCGGAACAAGGAGTTTGCGCCTATTAAAAATGCCACTGGCGTAGATTCTCTGGAGAGCGCCCGTGAGCTGCTGAAGTTGAACGGAGTTACGCTCTGAGGGAATGTGTGAAAAGTATACAAATTTTAGCACTGTAGACCCCGTCTTTTTCGCCATGCAGAGAAAATGGTGAAATGCGGCGTTTTATCAGGCAAAAAATTATGATGTATTCTTAAAAAAAAACCGGAATTCATATTGACTTGACGGCATTTTTATGATAGAATCGTCTTATAAAGCGTTCCTGTATGCTGCGAGAATAGGTGGAGTATGTCAAACGGCAGCGGGAATGCGGGCACACTGTGCTGTGCAGGACATGCATGGAACAGTGGAAAACATTGAATAATGGGAGAGAGGTAAACAAATGAAAAAGACATTCTTCAAGAGAAGTATGGCGTCCGTGCTCAGCACCTGCCTGGTTCTCACACAGGGTGTGTTTGCAGCTCCGGCAGTGACAACTCTGACAGCAAACGCTGCAGATACCAATGTCACCATCAAGAGCTTCACAGACATTGATCCTAATGTTGAGGATAATCCTGAGCAGAAGTCTGAATGGGGTCTGAACTTTAACACCCTGTTCAAGCAGAATGCACCGGAAATTGGCGGCACCGCAGAGGTGGATGCATCCGTTGCAAAGAACCTGCTGAACGGCTACACCGGTTTCTTCAGAAATGGTGCATACGACGAGCTGGCAATTGCCATTGCAGGCAACATTCAGACCGGCGTACTCACAAGAACTGCAACAGATACCTACGAAGTAAACTTCGAGCTGGCTGAAAGCGGTGCACTGATTGCTGATGAGGCAAACGCACGGCTGGCAAAGCAGGTTGAAAAGACTCTGGGCGCAGGCGCAGCTTCCAACATGACTGCTCTGGATTTCAGCGGATTCAGTGTAAAGGGTTCTGTTACCGTGAACCTGGATCTGTCCGATCTAAACGATGACAACAAGATCAGTGCTACATATCTGTTCACTGATGAAAACGGTACAAGCTACACCCTGTTCGGCGATGGCACTGGTAAGGATCTGTACGATTACATCGACAGCAAGTATGATGAAGCTGCTGCAATCGTAAAGAACGCAATTACCGACCAGACTCCGGCTGAACTGAAGGAAGTTCTGGAGACCAAGCTGGCAAACGGCGAGAAGACCATTGACGGCTACAAGCAGGAAGTAGCCAACAAGTACAACTGGATCAAGGGCATGAGCACCACCAGAAACGGTTCTGATGTAAACGATGCTCTGGACGGTCTGTACGCTCTGTACGGCGACAGCAAGTATTATCCGCAGGCACTCAAGAGCCTGGATGTTCTGGCTGCAAGCAGCACATGGGCAGCTCGTTATGCAAACGCAGCAAGCAATGCAAACACCTTCCTGGCAAAGTACGGCGCTGTATATAGCATCGGCTACGGTGATCTGATGAGCTACTTTGGTACTCTGACCAACGTAAACGTTGTAATCGGCGGCGGCAACGCTACCATGAAGGCTGATATGCCTGAGGATCAGATGGACGAGCTGATCGCTTACTACGATGCACAGGGTCTGGAAGTTGTAAGCTCTGTAAAGCATGTAGAGCTGAATATGGATCTGGTATCCGGTGCAGCAGCAGGCGGTGCGCTGAACATCACAAGAGAGATTGTTACCAAGGCGAAGACCGTGGAAACAACCACTGAGACCACTACCACCTCTGTAACAGAGACCAGCACGGAAACAACCGAAACCTCTACTGAGCCGATTGTATCCTCCACAACTGAGGAAAGCAGCCAGACTACAGCAGCTCCCACTTCCGGCACAACTGAAGAAGGCAGCCAGACTACAGCTGCTCCTACCTCTGGCACAACTGAAGAAGGTAGCCAGACCACAGCGGCTCCTGCTTCCAGCACATCTGTTGAAGGCAGCCAGACTACAGCGGCTCCTGCTTCCAGTACATCCGTTGAAGGCAGCCAGACCACAGCAGCTCCTGCCTTCAGCACA